>PMXH01000142.1 GCA_003165855.1 Acidobacteriaceae bacterium
GAGTTCGCCGGAGGTTGCAAAGTTGGATGAGCGGCGCTTCCGGGGAAGCAGTACCATGTCCGTCGCAGCGCGAATGCTGGTTGTGCACACGGGTTACCTCTGATTACCAAAGAATCATGTCTCTCAAACGGAAGGGCTATTCTCTCTAAGTTCCTCAATGCTCTAATCTTACGTATGATTATTGAGAATGCTGGAGAAGACCGCGTAATTTGCGTTGCTCAAATTGTTGGGGCTCGATTCATGTAACCATAATGTCAAGGTTCGTTCACTTCGCGTCCCCCGGGAAATTTCAACGATTCGACCACCAAATCGAGCAAGGGTCACGCAGTTGCGGCGTGGGATTTTCAGGGGTCGAAATCGACGAGCAAGGTTAACGATCAGGCGGGTGAGTTCAAGACGGAACTGAACAACACAGGTTTTCGGACGAAGATTCCTTCGTTGGTGTAATGGTTCTCATCGAGAGCGGCTGGTTTTTCAGCGTCGAGGCAAGAAACAGTGCTTCCGATTAGGAACTTTGTGGGAGAAGGATGAAGGCTTCATTATTCTTGCCGGAGCACCGTAACGCAATTCTTGAGATTTGGAAGGAGACGCTTGACATCTCCGACATTGATCTCGATCGCGGTTTTGCGGATCTTGGCGGCACCTCGCTTGCGGCAAACCGATTTGTAGGTAGGCTTTCCCGACAGCTCGGTGTCGAGGTGCCTGTAGTACGTGTGTTTGAGTATCCAACCCTGCGGCTTCTTTTGCGTTACCTTACCGAAGGGCCCGCCACTCCTCCAGTACCGGTTGCAACTGCCGATAATTTGCAGGCTTCATCGCCCCTGGAGCCCGCGGATGAACTGCGGGCCGGCCATGACATCGCGATCATCGGCATGGCGTGCCGCTTTCCGGGTGGGAAGAACCTTGATGAATTCTGGGCGAACCTGCTCGATGGCCGCGACACAATTACCATTCTGAAAAATGAAGAATTAAATCCGAACGTGCCCGCGGAACTGCGCAACGATCCACGCTATGTGCGCGCGGCCGGGCTTATCGACCAGCCGTATGCAATGGACGCGGCGTTCTTCGATATCAACCCAATGGAAGCCAAGCTGAATGATCCACAGCAGAGAGTTCTGCTTGAGACGGCGTGGCAAGCCCTTGAGCATGCCGGGGAGGGTGTTGGTCAAATTCCAGAGCGCACCGCGGTATACGCCGGCACTGAGGACAACACCTATTACAAGGCGGAGATCGCGCCTTTCCCCGAGGCGGAGAAGCGGGCTGGCCGCTTTGCGATCATGACGGGGAACGAGAAGGACTATGTCGCGATGCATATCGCGCACAAGCTCAATCTGAAGGGACCTGCAGTCAGCGTCCACACGGCATGCTCTACGTCGCTTGTTGCTGTCATCATGGCCTGCAAGAGCCTCCGATATGGGGAGTGCGATCTCGCACTCGCAGGTGGTGCGTCGGTGCACTTTCCAACTCCGGAAGGGTACTACTACCAGGAGGGTGGCGTATTCAGTTCGGACGGCCATTGCCGGCCCTTCGACAAGGAAGCGCAGGGAACAAACTTTACCGACGGAGCAGGTGTTGTCGTACTCAAACGGGTTGAAGACGCAATTCGAGACAAGAACACAATCTTCGCGGTGATCAAAGGCGGGGCCATCAACAGCGATGGAGCTGAGAGAGTTTCATTCTCGGCGCCCAGTGTGAGAGGACAGGCAAACTGCATACGCGAGGCGATCGCCGACGCTGGAGTCGATGCCGGCACGATTCNNTGGTACGGCGACCCCGGTCGGGGACCCGATCGAAGTCGAGGGCCTGAAACAGGCATTCTCTTCGCGCAAGGATGGCGCCCGCTTCCAGTATTGCGGCCTCGGCTCAGTGAAGAGCAACATCGGCCACACGACCGCCGCCGCGGGGGTAGCAAGCCTGATCAAGACCGCTCTTGCACTCAAGAACGGAGTGATTCCGGCGACCGCGCATTTCCTTAGCCCAAACTCAGCCCTCGATCTTGAAAACTCGCCATTCTACATTGTCGGCAGCAAGCTGGACTGGCCACGCGGTGAACCGCGGAGGCGGGCAGGCGTCAGTTCCTTTGGCATTGGCGGCACCAACTCGCATGTCGTGCTTGAAGAAGCGCCGCCGACTCTTGAAACGGCAACGTTTTCCGAACGGCCATTCGAGATCTGGCCTGTTTCCGCCAAGTCGGCGCCACAGCGCGACAGGTTGGTCGCCGATCTTACCAAAGAGCGCTATTGGCCGCGGGATATCGCCTATACGCTGCAGCACGGACGTGCCCGCTTCAAGCATCGGGGCGCGCGCGTGCGTCTTACCGAGCTTCAGATTGACGATCTGCTTGTGCAACCGCCTCAGCAGGCCTTTGAAGAGCCAAGTGTTGCGTTCATGTTCCCCGGCCAAGGCTCCCAGTACATTGAGATGGGCAAGAGTCTCTATGAACAGGTGCCGGAGTTCCAGCGCACTTTCGCGCGCTGCTGCGAGGTCCTCAGCGCAGAGATGGGTCTCGACTTCAAGCAGTTCATTTTCGACGCGGCCAATCATGAGACGCTCGAGAATACACGCTATACACAACCCGCGCTTTTCGCTATTGAAGTTTCCCTCGGACGCATGCTGATCGATTGGGGGATTGAACCCGCAATCATGCTTGGTCACAGCATCGGNNGTTCTCACTTGAAGATGCGCTTCGCCTGATAGCCGCGCGAGGCCGGCTGATGGCAGAATTGCCGGGCGGCAGGATGCTGTCAGTGCGGGGAGCGCTCGAAACCGTAGTGGCCGCAGCGGGCGAACCGGTCGACATTGCATCGTTGAACGGCCCGGTCCACTGTGTGCTTTCCGGAAACATCGAGCAGATTGAACGCATCCGGGCACGCCTCGAGGCGGCCGGCATCCCCTGCCGCCCACTCCACACTTCTCATGCATTTCACTCGGCCATGATGACGCCTGTTGTCGAGCCATTCCTCCATGTCGTTCGAAGCGTCAAACTGCACGCTCCTGACCGGTCGATTGTCTCCACGGTGACGGGTGAACGAATGACTGAAGTAGAGGCGACCGACCCGCTGTACTGGGCCAATCACCTTCGTGCAACTGTAAAGTTCAGCCCGGCGCTTTTCCGGAGCATCGAACTGGGAGCAAACGTTTTTCTCGAAGTTGGTCCGCGCACGACTCTGACGAGCCTTGCCGTCCAGCATTTCGTCAAAGCGCCGAGTGGCGCTGTCAAGTGCCTTTCGATTCCAATGCTGGGAGACAAGCCCGATGCACAGGCTGAGGTTGGCGGCGTCGGTACTGCTCTCGCAAAACTCTGGTGCGCAGGTGTGGAACTGCCGTGGCAGAAAATTTGGACGACCGGGCGCAAGGTGCCGCTGGTCTCGACGTACCCATTCGAACGCAAGAATTTTCGATTCTCAGAGGGCCGCCTGCCCGAGCGCCGTGCGATGGCCAATGTTTCAGTTGTTACGACACCGCTTGAGACCCTTAATGAGGCCGCGAGTCCAGTCCCAGTGGCGGCAACGGTCGAAGAGCGAATGGCCTCGGAACTAGGCTCGCTCCTCAGTGAATACTCCGGCCTTGTGGTTGACGGG
>PMXH01000570.1 GCA_003165855.1 Acidobacteriaceae bacterium
CCGTTGAGCACGATGATGCCGTGGGCGACGGTCGCGTCGGGATGGATGTTGTCAAACCAGACCATGACGCCGTTGTTCTGGCAGGCGTCGGGCTGGCTCGTTGTGTCGCCGAAGATGGCGTTGATCACCGAGCCGTCGGCGTCGTAGATCACGGCGAGAGGATAGTTGGTGGCAGCGGGGGTCACGTCGGCAGGTGCGGTGATCGCGCCGGACGAGTTCACTGCAATGTTCGCGCCGCTCACATCTTCGTTGAGCGGGCCAATGTCCGTGAGGGTGACGCCGGCAGTGGGAACGGCGCTCCACAACGCAGCTGCCGCGTCGACCATCGCTGTGGCCTGCTGATTTGAAACGAAACTCGAGAGCGGGCCCTGATCCACGTAGTAGTTAATTTGGCCGCCGGCCCACTGGACGGGCTGGCCAATGACGGCAGGATTGAAGAAGCTGGTTCCGGCCACGTACTTCGGTCCGCCGGCCATTGCACATGCGGGAACGAGGAGCAGCGAGACGCCGATGAAGATCGACCGGCGGAAAGGCCACGCGGCGCGAGCAGAAGTGGCGTGCGCGGACGCGGATGTAGCGATGGACACGAGATCCCCCCAGGGTCTGGATGGGGGCATGTGCAACTCCAGTGGCTTTTAGCGAAACCTAAGAGGCTCTAATGTTGCTGAGCTGCGTCGCAGATGAGAGCATTCAGAGCAACTCTCGGGGGAGAGGTTTTTTGAGCGACGCGCGGTTCAGAGTTGCCACGGACTTGGGCTGGAAGGGGGAAGGCCGGCGCGAAGGATTAGAAATCGCTGGTTCAGATGCGGCGACCGGTAGAAATCTCTCATCTAGAGCTTCGATTACTGGGCCGCCGAGATTCGTCCGCCCGAGTCCAGGCGGTCGTCCATGTCATCCTATCTGGAGTGAAAGGCCGGCGCAGAGAGGTTCGGGGTGCAGGTCCTTCCGTCTACAATCGACTCGGGTAAACCCATGGCAGAGATACGCGATACCGTGATTCTTGGCTCCGGCTGCGCCGGATTGACGGCAGCGCTCTATACCGCGCGCGCCGGGCTCAAACCGCTGGTTCTGGAGGGCCACGAGCCTGGCGGCCAGCTCTCGATTACGACGCTGGTCGAGAACTTTCCCGGCTGGCCGGATGGGATTCAGGGGCCGGAGCTGATCGCCAATATGAAGAAGCAGGCCGCGAGGTTCGGCGCGGAGTACCAGCATGCGCATCTGGAGTCGGTGGAGGTGGGCGCGCATCCCATCAAGCTGCGCACGTCGACGAGCGGGCCGGGCGGCGAGATTCACGCGCGCACGCTGATTGTGGCCTCGGGCGCAAGCGCGCGCTGGCTGGGGCTGCCCAGCGAGCAGGCGCTTATCGGCCATGGGGTGTCGAGTTGCGCAACGTGCGATGGGTTCTTTTTCCGCGGCAAGGACATTGCGGTAGTTGGTGGTGGCGACTCGGCAATGGAGGAGGCGATTTTTCTCACCCGCTTTGCCTCGAAGGTAACTTTGCTGCACCGGCGCGACGCCTTCCGCGCCTCGAAGATCATGCTCGAGCGAGCGATCGCACATCCCAAGATCGAGCTGCGGACGAACACCGTTGTCGAGGATGTGCTGGGCGTGGAAGAGGGTGAAGTGAAGGGCGTGCGCCTGCGCGATGTGAAGAACGGCGAATACGAAGAACTCAAAGTGAGCGGGATGTTTCTGGGCATCGGACACGAGCCGAATACAAAGATGTTTGCCGGGCAGATCGATCTCGACGAGGAGGGATACATCAAGACGACGAACAACGTGTTCACAACACGCAATGGCGCGATTGTGCCCGGTGTCTATGCGTGCGGAGATGTGCAGGACCGGCGCTACCGTCAAGCGATTACAGCGGCCGGCTCCGGATGCATGGCGGCGCTGGAGGCGGAGAAGTATCTCGAGGAGCACGGGCACTGAGCGAGCCGATAGACCCCGCTACCAAGTGTGAAAGGCGAAGAAAACAGCGCCGACGAGGAAGATCGCGGAGACCGCGTGGTTCCAGCGCAGATGCTCCCCGAAATAGTAAGTGACGAAGACGCCGAAGACCACTAGTGTGATCACCTCCTGAATGACTTTGAGTTGAACGGGGCTGAAACGGTCCGCGCCGATGCGGTTTGCTGGAACCTGAAAGCAGTACTCGAAGAAGGCAATTCCCCAGCTGACCAAAATGACTTTCCACAGCGCTTCGTGGCGGAATCTAAGGTGCCCGTACCAGGCAAAGGTCATGAAGATGTTGGAAATGGTGAGAAGAACGATGGTCCACATTCTTTTATTAGATACCCGGAAGATGCCAAGAGTTGTGGACGGCGCGGTGGCCTTGACGATTTTTCCGGTGAGGGAGCGGTGACGGCGCTTAGCGAGAATCTCGAACGGCTGGAAGAGGCGATTGGTGCGGCTTGCCGGGCTAGCGGACGCGCGCGCGGTGAGGTCGAGTTGATGGCGGTGTCGAAGACATTTCCGGCGGAAGCGATTGCCGAGGCCGCAGCGCTGGGGCTTACGCTGTTTGGCGAAAATCGCGTTCAGGAATTTGGCTCGAAAGCATTGCATGCAGCAGACCTTTCGACGAGGTCCGGGGGTACGCGACTCCGCTTCCATCTCATTGGACATTTGCAGTCGAACAAGGCGGCGCGAGCGGCAGAGCTGTTCGACGGTGTGGACTCGCTGGATTCGGTGAAACTTGCGGAGCGATTGAACGAAGCGGCGGGGAAGGTGGGCAAGCGCCTTCCGGTGCTCATCGAGGTAAAGCTCAGTCCCGAAGCGACGAAGAACGGAGTCGATCCAGAGTCGAACGAAGCCGCACAACTTTTGGAGCGGCTGCCCGATCTTTTGGACCTTGAAGTGCGCGGGCTGATGACGATCGCTCCGTGGGGCGCGGCAGAGGATGTAACGCGGGCGTGCTTTCGCAGTTTGCGCGTCTGGCGCGACCGGTGGGCGGTTGCACATCCGAACTTACATCTGGACGTGCTGTCGATGGGTATGAGCGGAGACTTTGCGCTGGCAATCCAGGAAGGTGCGACGCGCATTCGCATCGGTACGGCGCTGTTTGGCGCGCGCAAGCCGCAGCCGGAGCAGCGAAGCTCGGAATCGGAGTTCGACTGATGCTGCGCGCCGCGGCGGAAGGAGTGACGCTCGCCATGCGTGCGCATCCCGGCGCAAAGAAGACGGCCATTGCCGGCGTCTACGGCCAGGGAACCACGGCGCGGCTAAAGGTCGCCGTGCAAGCGCCGCCGCTCGAGGGCCGCGCGAATGAAGCGCTGATTGTGCTTCTCGCTGAGACTTTTGGGCTACCGAAGAGCGCGGTCGCACTGGTTTCCGGAGAGTTGTCGCGGAACAAGGTCTTCTTGCTGCGGGGAATGACAATGGCGCGGGCGACGGTGGCGCTGGAGAAGAAGATGGTCGATTAAGTTAGGGCTTCGCCGCGGACTGCCGTTGAAGCTCCTTCTCAAATGCCTGCTCGCGATCGGCAATATAGGCCTTGTATCCGGCTGGATCGATGAAGACGCTCTTGTCGCCGTCGTCCCAGCGGGGATATTTTTCGGTTAGATCGAAGTAGGAGCCGTGCGCGCCGAGAAATACGTCGCACGGCAGTGCCTCAAGCACTCGAAAGCCGCGCTTGTAGTCCTGGGCTATTTGCGGATAGGCCTTGTTGCCAACCAGCTTGTAGCCCGGGTTCACATTTGGGCTGCCGACAATCACGACGTGAAGGAATCGACTACCCTCCGGTTCATCAAGGGTCCAGGTGGTGGTTCCCCTGGTGTGACCGGCCGTGAGACGCGCAGTCAGAACTGTGCCGCCGAGGCTGACTGTATCGCCGTCATGGAGAACGCGATCGACATGGGCGGGTGGATAACGTTGGGACTTCCGGGCGCCATATTGAAAGTCTGTCCTGCCGCCCGACTCGACGACCGATACATCGCCATCCATGACATAGTACTTGGCGCCGGTGAGATGAATGATTTGCGCGCTGCCTGCGCAATGATCTCCATGGGCGTGGCTTATGAGGAGAATCTTGATGTCTTTGAAGCGAAAGCCGAGGTCTTCGACACTCTTCTGGATCAGCGGTACCGAGACTTCAAAGCTCGAGTTGATAAGAATGAGTCCGCTCGGTGTTGCGATGAGGTAAGAGGCGAGGTCCTGGCTGCCGACGTAATAAAGATTGCCGGCGATGCGAAAGGGCGGAAATGGGGTGGTCCATTCAACGCGGTTCTGCGCCGCAAGGGAAACGGCGCAACCGACGAAAGTGAACAGCGTTGCTCGAAGAAGATACTTTGTAATATTCAAGGTGCTTCCTGAGATGCGACATGACGGCTCAAAGTTTCGATAGCGCGCTCGAGATGGACGCCACGAGAGCCTTTGACGAGGNNGCAGGTACACCGCCCGCGCATGCTGCGGTGGCCAGGTGTTCCGCGTTGCCCTGAACTGCGACCACGAGATCGAGGCCAGCCTCCGCGGCGGCGCGTCCACAGGCGATGTGCAGCGCAGTTCCGTGCTCACCCAGTTCGAGCATCTCGCCGGCCACGAGAATGTGGCGTCCTGCGGCGGGGCGCGCGGCGAGGGTTCGGATCATGGAGCGCAGCGCTTCGGGGTTGGAGTTGTAGCTGTCATTCAGAATCGTGGCTCCGCTAATCTCGATGACCTGGCCGCGCTTGTCGCCGGGAGCGAGTGAAGAGATTGCGGCCATTGCTGCATCCAGATCAACGCCAGCCTCAAGCGCAACGGCCAAGCCGGCGACGGCATTTGACGCGTTGTGCGCGCCCAGCAAATGCAGAGTGAAGGAGCCCTCGCGCTCACCGGCGCGAATGCGGACGCGCAGCCCTTCCGGGTCTTCGGCGCAGGAAAGAATTTGGGGGTCAGCACATGGACCGCTGCCGAAGTAGACAACGCGGCCCTGAAAATCGCGCCCAAACTGTGCCGCGTAGGCGTCGTCGCAGTTCAAGAACACGACCCCGTTCGCGGGAAGCGCCTCGACCAGCTCGAACTTGGCGCGCGCAATGCCTGCCTGGCCGTCGGCAAAGTTCTCAATGTGCGCGGAGCCGACGTTGGTGATGACTCCCCAGTCGGGCGCGGCGATGCGCGCCAGCGCGGCAATCTCGCCAGAGTGGTTCATTCCCATCTCGACCACGGAGAATTCGTGGTCCGGCATTACGCGCAGCAGTTGCAGGGGCAGCCCGAAGTTGTTATTTAGATTGCCCTGAGATTTGAAAACGCGAAATTTTACGTCGAGCGCCGCGGCAACGGCTTCCTTCGTGGTGGTTTTTCCCGCCGAGCCCGTAATGGCCACGACTCGGCGTCCCCATTGGCGGCGCACATGGTGGGCCAGTATTTGCATTGCAGCGAGCGGGTCCTCCGCGATGAGCAGCGGATGCGCCAACACGGCATCGGGCAGGGAAGCGGCACGCGCGCGCGAAACGACAGCGGCCACAGCGCCCCGTTCGAACGACGCGGCCACAAAGTCGTGCCCATCGTAACGCTCGCCACGAACAGCAAAGAAGAGCTCACCAGGTGCAATCGTGCGCGAGTCGATCGAATAGCCGGAGGCAACCAACGCGCCCGCATTCTGCACACTGGTCGGCGCCTCAAGTACCGCTCCCGCGCCCATCGCCGCTTCTGCGAGTGTGAGATTCATTGCCCTTCACGATAGCCCAATTGGGCAAGGATGGAAAGCGCCACCTCGGAGTCGTCGAAGGGGATCGTGCGTCCTGCGAGGATCTGTTCCTTCTCGTGGCCCTTGCCGGCGAGAAGAACAACGTCACCGGGCTTAGCTGCCTCGAGAGCGAGTCGAATGGCCGAGGCGCGATCCACCTCGATCGTGTATGCGATGCCGGTTGTCTGCAGGCCCGGCTCAATCTCGGCGACAATCGACGCTGGATCTTCCGAGCGCGGATTGTCGCTCGTGACCACGACAAAATCGCTGCCTTCACCCGCGGCCTGGCCCATCTTCGGTCGCTTGGTGCGATCGCGATCGCCGCCGCAGCCGAACATTGTGATGACGCGCGCGCCGGAAGCTGCGGTCATCTGGCGTGCGAGCGCGGTCAGATTGCGCAGCGCGTCATCGGTGTGCGCGTAGTCCACGATGACCGTGAAGGGCTGGCCTGCAACGACGGGTTGAAAGCGGCCCGGGACAGGCTTGAGCGTTGGAATGGCGGCGGCGAGTTGGGAAAAGGAAACGCCGCGCGCGTGGGCGGCAGTGAAAGCCGCAAGCAGGTTGAGAATGTTTACTTCCCCAGCAAGACGCGAACTGACGCAGGCTGATCCGGCCGGCGTTTCGAGTTGAATCGTCGCACCCGAAGGCGTGAGCACTGAGCTAGCCGCACGCCAATCGCCCATGCCGATGCCAAATGTGCGAATCTCCGCACCTGCGTTGCGCGCCGCCGCTGCCATCTCTTCAGCGCGCGCATCGTGCGCATTGATGACCGCGACGCGCGGAGCGGGATAGACTGTCCCGTCGAAGAGCAGGCGCTTGGCGGCGAAGTACTTCTCCATTGTCCGGTGATAATCGAGATGGTCGCGCGTCAGATTCGTAAATACGGCCACATCAAACGGCACACCAAACACGCGCTCCTGCGCCAGCGCATGCGAAGAAACTTCCATCACCGCGTCCGTAGCACCGTGCCCCAGTGCTTCATTGAAAATGCGATTCAGTTCCAGCGCCTCCGGCGTCGTATGCGGCGCCGGCAAAACCTTCCCGGCCACATGATATTCAATCGTCCCGATCAGCGCGCTCTTCCGCCCTGCCGCCGTCAGAATCGACTCCACCAGAAACGCGGTCGTGCTCTTCCCGTTCGTCCCAGTAATTCCGGTAATCGCAATCCGCTCTGCCGGCTTCTTATAGAAGTTCGCGCTCACCCGCGCCAGAGCCCGCCGCCCGTTCGGCACCACCGCCCAAGCCACGCCTGGACGCACCTTCTCCGCCGCCGAATCGGTGATCACCGCGATCGCGCCCGCTTGAATTGCCTGATCGATAAATTGGTTGCCATCACTGCTCTCGCCGCGCATGGCCACGAACGCGCACCCCGGCCTCACTCGCCGTGAGTCGTATTCCACACTGCTCACACCCGGGTCCCCGCTTTGCGCGAGGACTTCCGCTCCATCCAGCACCTGTTGGAAGGTCATTGCTCAGAATTATATGGCACGAAGACTGCACCATAGCCGTGAGGCCCGCAGCAGAATGAGCCCACAGCTTGCAGAAGGCGCTTAAGCCGTGGGTAAGAAAGTTGAAGTCACAGCGCTTCAGAGGGACGAAAGAGAACCGGCAACACCGCACGCCCGCTCTCGTCGGGCGTTACTTCCGTCATGTTTCCTGCTTCGTCGCGCAGCGCTAAATTATTGCTATGTCCACCGGAACCGGCCACGCCAAATACCGTTGCGCCCAATGCGAAATGCCGGAAGACCAATGCGAGTGCGATAAGTTCTGCTGCCTCTGCCAGACCACGACCGACGTCCGCGTCTGCGCCGACGGCCTCCTATACTGCGAACCCTGCCGCACCGCCTGCGACTACAAAACCTCCGACTAAAACCCGCCGGGACGCGAAGGCGCACCCAACTCTAAATCACCACCGCTTCTCGATACTCCCCAAACACCCGCCGCATCGCATCCGAAATCTCTCCGACGGTCGCGTAAGCTTCCACCGCCTCCACAATCCGAGGCATCACATTCGCCCCCGTTCGGGCTGCATCCTCCACCGCCGCGACCGCACTCTTCCACGGCGCCGCATCCCGCCTCGCGCGCAGCGCCCGCAACCGCTCGATCTGCTTCGGTTCCAGCGCTGGATCGATCTTCTGAATCGGAATCGCCTTCTCCGCTTCCACCTCGAACCGGTTCACCCCGACCACCACCGCATCCCCGCGATCCACCGCCTGCTGATATTCATACGCCGCGTTCTGAATCTCTTGCTGCACAAATCCGCGCTCAATCGCCTTCTGCATCCCGCCCATCACTTCGATCTTCCCCAGATATTCCGCCGCGCGCTTCTCAATCTCGTTGGTCAGCGCCTCCATGTAATACGAACCCGCCAGCGGATCGATCGTCTGCGCCGCACCTGACTCATAAGCAATCACCTGTTGCGTGCGCAGCGCAATCCGCGCCGCCTGCTCCGTCGGCAGCGCCAGCGCCTCGTCATACGAATTCGTATGCAGCGATTGCGTCCCGCCCAGCACCGCCGCCATCGCCTGAATCGCCGTCCGTACAATATTGTTTTCCGGCTGCTGCGCCGTCAGCGTCGACCCCGCCGTCTGCGTATGAAATCGCAGCATCCACGATTTTGGATTCTTTGCCTTGAAATGTTCCCGCATGATGCGCGCCCACATCCTCCGCGCCGCGCGAAACTTCGCCACCTCTTCCAGAAAATTGCTGTGTGCATTAAAGAAAAACGAAAGCCGCGGCGCGAACTTATCCACATCCAGCCCCGCCTTGATCGCCGCCTCCACATACGCCATCCCATTGCCCAGCGTGAACGCCACTTCCTGCACCGCCGTCGATCCCGCCTCCCTCATGTGATAGCCGGAAATCGAAATCGTGTTCCACTCCGGGACGTTCTCCTTCGCCCAGGCAAACATGTCGGTAATCACGTGCATCGCCTGCTGCGGCGGATAAATATAGGTTCCGCGTGCGATGTACTCTTTCAGCACATCGTTCTGCACCGTGCCCGAAAGTTGCCCGATGTCTGCACCCTGCCGCCGCGCCACCGCTACGTACAGCGCCAGCAGAATCGATGCCGTCGCATTGATGGTCATCGATGTAGAAATCTTGGTTAGCTCGATGCCCGCGAACAACAGCTCCATATCCTCGATCGAGTCGATCGCCACTCCCACCTTGCCTACTTCTCCCGCAGCCAGCGCGTGGTCCGAGTCCATCCCGATCTGCGTCGGCAAGTCAAACGCCACCGAAAGCCCCGTCGTCCCGTTCGCCAACAAATACTTGTAGCGCTTGTTCGACTCCTCGGCATCGCCCATGCCCGCATACTGCCGCATCGTCCACAACCGCCCGCGGTACATCGTGGCCTGCACTCCACGCGTAAACGGATACTCCCCGGGATATCCAACTTCGGTCTCGTAGTCCGAGCCCTTCAGGTCCGCCGGTGTATACAGCGGGTTCACCGTAATGTGCGAAGACGTTTCAACCTCCGCCGCCAGCCTCTCACCCGCAGCCTTGATTTTTTCCGCCATGACTAAGCTCTTTTCCGAACCAGTCGCCACCGCAACTCATGTGGGGACGGCCGCCCTCGGCTGTCCGGCGGCCCAGGTTTATCGGGCCGCTGCCTTGCCTGGTCCACATTCCCAGTCGGCCAACATTAACGAACGCTGCTTCTCCCCTTCCGCCTCACCCTCCAGAACGAACTCACCCCAAACCACGCGAACGTCACTGTGAAACAAATTGCAACCGCCACGCGTCCTAACCCCGCCTGCCCAGCATGATATTTCCCATACTCCTTCACCGTGGCGGCCCCAAAACTGAGGGCCATGATTAGGAAAATAAGGCCCGTAACCTCCAGCCACAACTGGTGTAGCACGCGTCCAAATGCGCGGGCCGTTGTAGCCACAGCGCTGGTAGTGGCGCGCACCATCCGGCTGCGCTTAGCCTGTTGCTTCGCCACCCGCGCCACCACTCCCAGCTTTCGTAGATTAGAAACCTTGCTCACGGCCTCGATTTTAACAGCCTATGGCGCTACAATAACGCAAACCTGCTCCCGTTCTCGAAACCGTTCGGCGGCCGCAGGCATCTGAGTATTTTGTAGTGTTTCGAGCCGACGGCGATCGGGGGGAACCAAGTGGACCAGCAACTCAAGCAACTCATGAAGGACCTCGGCGAGGCCATCAACGAGTCTCTTTCCGACTCCGAACAGATCGCCGAAGTCGTCTCCCGCATCAAAGAGGGCGGTTACGACATCTTTCTCGTCCTCGAAGCCACCATCGGCGTCAGCAAGCAGGGTGAAAAAACTTCCGACAAGACTTCCCTTGTTACCACTCTCTCCACCAATCCCGAATTCAAGATCAACGATCAGGATCTCAAGTTCCTCAAGTCCCTCCGCATTAAGATCGAAGAGGAAAAAGAAAAATAGTCACGAAGGCGGCCGTCTCAGCCGAAGCAAAGCTCAGCCCGAATTTCCCAAACCGGATCGCCCCTCACTCCTTCAACCCCTGATCCAGCACAAGCAGGCACCGTCAACTTTCCCACCTGTGCTACCATCTACTGTTTTTCTAGGGTGCTTTCATGAAAGACACTCTTGGGGTCCTTCTCGCCGGCGGCGCCGGCGAGCGCCTTTATCCTCTTACACGCGACCGCGCCAAGCCCGCCGTTACCTTTGGTGGAATGTATCGCATCATCGATATCACTCTCTCCAACTGCCTCAACTCTGACCTGCGCCGCGTCTACATCCTCACCCAATACAAAGCGCTCTCGTTGAACCGCCACATCCGCGAGGGCTGGAACATCCTCGGCCGCGAAGTGGGCGAGTTCATCGAAGTGCTTCCCCCCATGCAGCGGGTCAGCGATCAGTGGTATCAGGGCACCGCCGACGCCGTTTACCAGAACATTTATTCCATCGGCAGCGAACAGCCCAAACACGTCCTCATCCTCTCCGGCGATCACATCTACAAAATGGATTACGGCAAGATGATGAAGCAGCATCTCGATTCCGCCGCCGACGTCACTCTTGCCACCATACAGATCAATCCCGCGGAGACTTCCCGCTTCGGCGTGGTCGACGTCGACAGGGACGGCCGCATCAATGGCTTCGAAGAAAAACCGACGCAGACCCAACTGCGTTCCCCGTGGAACGCTGAGCGCGTGGCCGGTTCCATGGGCGTCTACCTCTTCAATGCCGACGTGCTCATTCCGGTCCTGCTCAAAGACGCCGAGGACCAATCCTCCAGCCACGACTTCGGCAAAGACATTCTGCCTAAGATGGTCAGCGATTATCGCGTCTTCGCCTATGACTTCGTCGACGAAAATAAGAAAGAGGCTCTGTACTGGCGCGATGTGGGCACGCTCGAGGCCTACTACGAAGCCAACATGGACATCGTCTCGGTCTCTCCCATTTTCAATCTTTATGATCAGGACTGGCCCATCCGCACTCACCAGCGCCAGTACCCGCCCGCCAAATTCGTCTTCGCCGAAAAGGAACGCATGGGCAGCGCGGTCGATTCCATCGTCTCCAACGGCTGCATCGTCTCCGGCGGCATGGTCAAGAACTCCATTCTGTCTCCCGACGTCCGCGTGAACTCTTACTCCGAGGTCGACCAGTCCATCCTGTTCTCCCACGTCGCCGTGGGACGCCACTGCCGCATCCGCCGCTGCATCATCGACCGCAACGTCCATCTCCCGGAAGGCACAACCATCGGCTACGACACCGAAGCCGACCGCTCCCGTTACTTCGTCACCGATAGCGGCATCACCGTCGTCACCCGCGACTATTCGCTCTTCGAGAACCCGGTGACGGTGGATTACTTCACCAGCGAGTAGGCTTTCTACCGGAACAATCGTGCCTAATGTTCCCGGCGTGGCGCACTCTGCTGTTACCTGTCCCTGGGCTCCCCTTTTGTTGCTCCGCCCCGCCGGGCTCAGGACAAACGCAACAGATGGCGAACCAAGAAGCGAAACATTCGGCCGATTTCCGGGTTGACGCTTGGGAGCTGCCGGAAGATAATCCGGCAATCATTGTCCATCGCAGACCCAAGGGGGATTCTCGCCAGCTCCAGCTAAAGAGCGCAGGTGCGGAGCTCTGAGTCAAGAGCTCAGCCCTCGTCTTTCCTAGCGCAGCCCGGCCGGGACGCCAGCTTGGGAAACAAGAACCACCCACTAGTTCCAAGGAGCGCATCCATGAGGCGTAATCGTTCGACGAAACCCACTCAATTGATCGCGGGGCTGCTGGCTGGCCTGCTGTTGGCGATCCTGGCTGTACCACTCGGCGCCCAACCGGCGCCTGAAACCCGCACTGGACACGGCTTTGGTCCTGTCTACGACGCGGCGCATGAAACCACTCTCAATGGAACCATTCAGGAAGTCGTCACCAAACGCGTCGCCGGAAGTCCGGTCGGCATGCATCTGTTGGTGGCCGGCCCAGAAGGCGTAGTGGACGCTCATGTCGGCCCGTACTTAACCAAAGACACGCAGGAAGCCCTGCACGCCGGCCTGCCGGTGCAGATCGTGGGGGCAGTGGAACAACTCCAAGGGAAGAGCATCCTGCTGGCCCGTCAACTGATCTTCGGCGGACGCACGGTCACGGTGCGAAGCGAAAACGGATTCCTGATGCGCGCACACGCTTCACGGTCGGCGCATTCGAGATCGGACCACAAGAATGCCACCACCACGCAGAAAGGGGAGTCGCTATGAACCGGAGATCTTACTGGAGCGTCCTCGCGTTAATTGCCTCGATCTCAGTCTTTTCAGCGTTAACTCTCTTGACGGGCTGCAGCAGTTCGAGTTCGAAGACTACCCCGACCGTAACGATTGCGGCGACGAGCGGAGGCGCGCAAAGCGCGGTGGTCGGCGCGCCGTTCACAAATACTCTGGTGGCAACAGTAATGTCAGGCACAACGCCGGCGAGTGGCGTAACCGTGACGTTCACCGCTCCTGGAACGGGAGCCAGCGGCACCTTCGCGACCACCACGCCAGGAGTAACGGATACCGAGACCACCAACTCGAGCGGCGTGGCTACCTCGCAGATATTCACCGCGAATACGACGGCCGGCGCTTATTCGGTAACGGCTACGACTTCGGGCGCGACCACTCCGGCCAGCTTCAGCCTGACCAACACGGCGGGCGCACCGGCGGCGATTGCAGCGACGGGCGGAACCCCACAAAGCGCGGCGGTGGGCGCGACCTATGGGTCGCTGGTAGCACAAGTCACCGATGGTGACAGCAATGGCGTTGCCGGTGTTCCTGTGACCTTCACCGCGAACACCGGGGGAACCGGCGCGAGCGGAACCTTCACCAGCACCAGCTCCAACACAGAAACGGCTACTACCGATGCAAACGGAAACGCAACCGTGACCGATCTGGTCGCGAACTCAACGATCGGCGCCTTTACGGTAACCGCAGACTTCACTGGAGATACCGGAACTGCGGCGAGCTTCGCGTTAACCAACGTGGCGCCAGCCTTGGCCGCAGGCAACTATGTCTATTACCTGTCCGGAGAGGATAACAATGCAGCGGGCTCCGGCATCTACTTTGTCACAGGGGTATTCACCGCCTCAGCCAGCGGGACGATCACTGGTGGTGAGCAAACCTTCTCCGACTTTAACCTCTACGAGCAAGACAACATCGTGGTCGCCACCAGCAGCCTCACCGCCGGCAATAACGGGAACGTGCTGATCACCCTCGACACCGGAGACCCAAACATCGGTGTGGCCGGAGTTGAGACGTTCGACGTCAGCATGGTTACGACTTCGAATGGCCTGCTCACGGAGTACGACGCATCGGCAAGCGGCAGTGGAACGCTCGACCTGCAAACCAGCACGGCCGCACTTTCGGGAGGTTACGCGTTCTTCGCAGGCGGCTGGGACGCTAACGGCGTTCCAATCGTAACTGGAGGCGTGGTCAACATCGATAGCGCAGGCGGCATCTCTGGTGCCGGTAGCGTTTTCGACCAAAACGACGGCGGTACCCTGTCGCCAGACCAACTCTTTGCGGCGAGCACGGTCGTTGGCCCGGATGCTCTGGGCCAGGTAGTCTTCACTCTGAACCCCCAAACCACCAGTTCCACGGTTTTTGAGTTCGAAATGGTCGGCTACGTCGTTGATGCCAACCACATTCGATGGGTCGAGAACTGGAACGTCGATGACCTCTCCGCCACCACGGGGGGCGTCGCGCTTGGCCAAAATGGCAAGAATGGGACCTACAGCAGCAGCAACCTCTCCGGTTCCAACGGAGTATTTGGCACGGCCGGCGCGGACATCAACGGGCCGCTCCAGGTGGCCGGTCTGCTAACCTTTAACGCTGACGGCAGCCTAGGCGGCAATGTCAGCTTCAACGACTTCTCCTCGCAGAGCCCGCAAGGCGGAGTCACTCTCGCAACCGGAGGCACTTGGACCATTGACCCGTCCGGTACCGGCAACGACGGCGGCACCGGCCGGGTCACCATCTCGAATGTGACCGACGACGCCACCTTCGGCCCCTACAACTTCCAACTCTATCTAGCCAAAGAGGGCGCTGTACTGATCTCAATGGATGCAGGCGACCAGGTGGCCGGACTGGCTTACCCGCAAACTGGCTCATTCACTGCCGCCTCTTTCAGTGGGAACTACGCGCTGAATATCGACCAACAGGACACGTCCCCCGACGGGTTCGAGTACGACGGTATCGGAACGGTCAATGCTGACGGGACAAGCGCCTTTACGGGGTTTGTGGACCTGAATGCTGACTTGACTCCGACCAACGGCACTGCCGGCGGTGTGACGGGCACTTTCACCTCCAATACGAACGGAGTGTTCCCGGGCACTATCTCGGGCATCTCTTCTACGGGTGCTGCCTCGGACAGCTTCACCTTCTACCTGATCGGCGCCACTAGCGGCGCATCGGTCGGAGTCATCGGCATCGAAAACGACGCCGACCAACTAACCCTGGGAACCTTCGAGCTTCAACAGTAGCGAAGGGAAGCAGGCTTAACAATTCGTGTTGCACTCAGTGGCGCACTCCGGTGCGCCACTTTTTTCTTGCTTGCGAGTCCCCATCGACCGCAACTTCCCCCTCCCGCACCGGCGTGGCAGACTGTATAATTACTCGTCCGCTGGGCAGTTCCTGCCTTTTGTCGCTCAATCCCCCCGACTCAGGACCAGCCCGGCAGATGGCGACCAAGAGGCGAAACATCGGGCCGATTTCCGGGTTGACGCTTGGGGGCTGCCGGAACATAATCCGGCAATCATTTTCCATCGCAAACCCAGGGGGGATTCTCGCCAGTTAGAGAGCAGAGGAGCGGAGCTTTGAGTCAAGAACTCAGCCCTCGTCTTTCCTAGCACGGCGCAGCCGGGAAACAATTGGGAACAAGAACCACAGACTAGTTCCGAGGAGTGCTTCCATGACGCGTGATCGTTCGACGAAACCCACGCAATTGACCGCGGGGCTGCTGGCTGGCTTGTTGTTGGCCATCCTGGCAGTTCCACTCGGCGCCCAACTCGCGCCCGAAACCCGCGCTACACGGGCCGTTGGTCCTGTCTACGACGCCGCGCATGAAATCACTCTCAATGGAACCATTCAGGAAGTCGTCACCAAACGCGTCGCCGGAAGTCCGGTCGGCATGCATCTGTTAGTGGCCGGCCCAGAAGGCGTGGTGGACGCTCATGTCGGCCCGTATTTGACGAAAGACACGCAGGAAGCCTTGCACGCCGGCCTGCCGGTGCAGATCGTGGGGGCAGTGGAACAACTCCACGGGAAGAGCATCTTGCTGGCCCGTCAACTGATCTTCGGCGGACGCACGGTCACGGTGAGAAACGAAAACGGATTCCTGGTGCGCGCGCACGGCCCTCGGCCGGATTCCGGACCGGACAATAGGAACGCCAACACCACCCAAACAGGGGAGTCGCAATGAACCGGAGATCTTACTGGAGCGTCCTCATTGCCTCGGTCTTCGTCTCTTCAACCTTAACTCTCTTGACGGGCTGCGGCAGCTCGAGTTCAACAACAAAAACAACTCCTCCTCCTGCTGCCGTAACGATTGCGGCGACCAGCGGAAGCGGACAGAGCGCGGTGGTCGGCGCGGCGTTCACAAATCCTCTGGCGGCAACAGTAATGTCGGGCACAACCCCGGCGAGCGGCGTGACCGTGACGTTCACCGCTCCGTCGTTAGCCGACGGCTTGTTCGCGAATAACACGGTTACGGACACGGAGACGACGGGAACCAACGGCATGGCCACACCCGTCTTCACCGCCGGTGCGGTGGCCGGCACTTACACGGTAACGGCTACGACTTCAGGAGCGACGACGCCGGCCAGTTTCTCGCTGACCAACACCGCCGGGGCCGCGGCGATCCTGACGATCCCCAGCGCAAACAGCGGAGACAACCAGGCCACGACGTTCAGCAAGCCGTTCCCGAACCCGCTGGTAGCGCAAGTGACGGATAGTGACGGCAACGGAGTGCAGGGCATCTCCGTGACCTTTACCATCAACCCTGGTGCGACGGGCGCCAGCGGAAGCTTCACGGGCGGCGGCAACGCTGAGGGGGTTAATACCGATGCAAACGGCAACGCTACCGTGAACGGCCTAGTCGCGAACGGGACGATTGGCCCCTTCTCGGTGACGGCCTCGTCAACCGGTTTGACCGCGGTCAACTTCACTGAGACCAACATGCCCGTCATAGTGCCAATTCTGCCCGCAGGCAACTATGTCTATTACCTTTCCGGGGAGGATAACTTTCCCGGGCACCCCGGCATTTACTTCGTTACAGGGGTGTTTACCGTCTTATCCAGTGGGGCCATCAGCGTTGGCGAACAGACCTTCTCCGACTTTTACGTCTTCAGGCAAGACCCCGTTTATGGCAACACCAGCAGCATCGTCAAGGGCAACAACGGGAACCTGCTGATCTCCCTCGACACTAGAGACCCGGGCATCGGTGTAAACGGAGTTGAGACCTTCGACGCCAGCATGGTGACGACTTCGAATGGCCTGCTCACGGAGTACGACGGATGGGCGAGCGGCAGTGGGACGCTCGAAATGCAAACCAGCATGGCCCCACCCTCTGGCGGCTATGCGTTCTTCACCGCCGGCCTGGATAGATCCTTCCCTCCGTCCCCGATCGTGATTGGAGGCGTAATTGACGTCAACAGCGCAGGCGGCATCCCGGGAGCCGGCAGCGTTTTCGACGAGAACGACGGTGGCACCCTGTCGTCAGACCAACTCTTTGCGCCGGGCACGGTCGTTGGTCCGGACTTTCTTGGCCAGGTAATCTTCAATCTAAAACCCAAAACCAGGAGTTCCACGGTTGCTGACTTCGAAATGGTCGGCTACATCGTTGACGCCAACCACATTCGATGGGTCGAGGACTGGAACACCGACAGCCTTGGGGCCTACACGGGGGGCTTCGCGCTCGGCCAAAATGGCAAGAATGGAACCTACAGCAGCAGCGACCTCTCCGGTTCCAACGCAGTATTCGGCGCGGCCGGCGAGGACCCCGTCGGGGCGCTCCAGGTAGCCGGTCTGCTGACCTTTAGCTCAGACGGCAGCCTGGGCGGCAATGTCAGCTTCAACGACTTCTCCTCGCAGAGTCCGCAAGGCGGAGTCACTCTCGCAACCGGAGCAGCCGGAGGCACTTGGACCATTGACGCGTCCGGTACCGGCAACGACGGCGGCACGGGCCGGGTCACCATCTCGAAAGTGACCGACGAAGGCGACACCTTCGACTACAACTTCCGACTCTATCTAGCCGACGGGGCTGCTGTAGTGATCTCGATGGATGAATTCGACCAGGCGGCCGGACTGGCCTACACGCAAACTGGCTCATTCACTGCCGCCTCTTTCAGTGGGAACTACACGCTGAATATCGATCAACAGGACACGTTCGACGATTTCGAGTACGACGGCGTCGGAACCGTCACGGCTAACGGGGCAAGCGCCTTTACGGGGTCCGTCGACCTGAACGTCGACTTGACTCCAACCAATGGCGCTGCCGGAGGTGTGACGGGCACTTTCACCTCCAATACGAACGGAGTGTTCCCGGGCACGATCTCGGGCATCTCCTCCTCGGGCAAGACCGCGGACGACTTCACCTTCTACCTGATCGGCGCCACCAGCGGCGCATCGATCGGCGTCATCGGCATCGAAAACGACACCGACCAACTAACCCTGGGAACCTTCGAGCTTCAACAATAGCGAAGGGGAACAGGCTTAGCAATTCGTGGTGCACTCGTGGCGCACGTCGGTGCGCCACTTTTTTGCTGCTGAGAGAAATTTGGAAGAGGGCTGCGGCTGGGATGCGGCGGCGGCTCATCCTCACTGCTACAATTCCCTGTTTCCGATAACTTGCGGATTCGCCGCTAACATGCGGGGCGAACTTACGGCTCTACATCCGCGTACTGTCTTGTACGGCTTGGACCTCGGGCTGTGGACGTCGGACTTCGGCAAATCGTCGAACGTCCCGAGGCTGGGTCTGAAGTCCGAAGTCCGGGGAGCTTAAGTTTGGAAGACGTCCAGGTAGTTGCGATGCTGGTCCGCCGCTGTGTCGCCGGCGACGCCGCTGCCTGGGAAGAAATCGTACAGACCTACAACCGGCGTATCTACAACATCTGCTATCGCTTTGCGGGATCCGGCGACGACGCGCAGGACCTTACCCAGGAAGTCTTCATCAAGATGTACCGCACGCTCGCGAGCTATGACAGCTCGAAGGGAGCGTTCGTTACGTGGGTGACCACCATCACCCGCAACCTGCTGGTGGATCATTTCCGCAAGACTAAGCAGGACCGCATTACCGACTCGCTCGACGCCGCGGCCTCCGCCCATGAAGACGCCCAGCCGCTGAGTGAGCAAATTCAGGACCAATCCGCTCCCCCGGACGCGCACGTACGCAGCCGGGAGGTGGGAGAAACCGTCCACGCCGCCCTGGGCAAGCTCTCGCCAGAGCTTCGTGAGGCTGTGATTCTAAGGGACTTACAGGATTTTGATTACCGCGAAATTGCAACCGTTTTGAAGGTTCCGGAGGGGACTGTGAAATCTCGAATAAATCGTGGACGGGCGGAACTTGCCCGCCTATTACAACGTACCTATAGGCAGGTGATGTGATGCCAGACCAGACCAGAAACGGAATGCAGTGTCACGAGTTTGACGGCCTGGTCAGCGACGCCCTCGACGGCGTTCTGACCGGCGCTCAACTTGACGGCTTCCAGGCTCACGCGCGGACTTGTGCCGCGTGCGGGCCGCTGCTCGCCGAAGTCGAGGCGGGCCGCAACTGGCTGAAGGATCTCACGGAGGCGGAGCCTCCAGTCAGCCTGGTCACCAATATCCTGGCATCCACAACGGGCGTTGACACCCAACGCCTGCGGGTCAACGTGTCCGCGTCGCAGCCGCGTGTCGGCTGGATCGAACGGGCGCAAGCCTGGGCCTCGGGCTGGGTTTCGGAAGTTGTCCAGCCCATCTGGGGCACGGTACGGCAGCCGCGGTTCGCCATGTCGTTTGGCATGGCGTTCTTCTCGCTGTCGGTGGCCTTGAGCGTACTCGGCGTGAAACCCGCCGACCTGCGCTCAGTGAGCCTGCGTCCCACGGCCATACGGCACACGTATTACAACACGCAGGCCCGCGTGGTGCGGTACTACGAAAACATCCGGTTCGTCTACGAGGTGGAATCGCGAGTGCGCGAACTCAAGCGCAACGTCACGCCCGCCGAACCTGCCGGACATGGTTCCGGAGAATCCGCACCGGTCAAGAAAGACCACAAGGACGACACAACACAACAGCCCGAGCAGAAGCAGGANNCACAACGATACTGCCGCAGTGGCCTTCTGCCGCACTTGCGGCAAGCCGCTCTGCGGCAATTGCACCCGCGACGTTCGCGGCGTCGTCTACTGCGAGCCTTGTCTCGCAGCCCGTCTGGAAGGCACCGCCCCGGCCGCGGGATTCGTGCCTCCGCCCGCAGTGTATCCAGCGGTGGGCGCGCCTGCGAGGCCTCTGCCCAGTTCTGGCCCCAATCCCACAGTCGCCGGCATCCTCGCAGGATTCTTTCCCTTCGGCGTCGGCGCAGTTTACTGCTCGCAATACGCCAAGGGACTGGCGCACCTGCTTATCTTTGCGCTCCTGATCTTCGGCACCGATCACGCCGGAAAATGGGACTTCCTGTTCGGCCTGGGCATCGCTTTTTTCATTGTCTACCAGATCATTGACGCGGTTCGTACTGCGAAGGCGCTTCAGGCCGGCCAGCCCGCACCCGATCCCATGGGCCTGGGCCAGACGTTCAGCATGGGCGAGAAGTTTGACAGCGGCAAGGTCCCCGTCGGAGCCGTGGTTCTTATCGGTCTGGGAGTGCTCTTCCTCCTGCACACGATGGGCATCATGGAGTATGGCTTCGAACGCTTCTGGCCGTTGATTCTCATCTTCCTTGGCGGCTGGATGTTTTATCGCAACTACGAGCGCTCCCGTCGAATCTGCGGCTGCGGACGCTGCAGCACGCGTTGGCTGATGGGTCCGGCGATGGTGCTTACTACCGGAATCCTGTTCCTGTTCCACACCATGAACATTGCCGATCTTGACCGCACCTGGCCGGCTTGGATTCTGGCGGTCGGCATCGTCAAACTGCTGCAGAGCAGCGCCTCATCGGCCGGACACATCGGCCCGCTGCCCCCGGCTCCGACTTCAGTCGCGCCGCCTCCACCAACGTCTTCTTCCAGTCCGGGACCAACGTCCCCTTCCGGGGAGGTGCACAATGTCTAGCCCCGTTCAAAATCCAGTTCCGCCTCTGGTTCCACTGCGCCCTCGCCGCCGCTCCTTTGCCGGACCGGTTGTCTTGATCATCCTCGGCATCGTCTTCCTGCTGGGCAATCTGCACATGCTCTCCTGGATGCGGCTGGGGACTCTATTCGCTCACTATTGGCCGCTGCTTCTGATCCTCTGGGGCGTGATCAAGCTGATCGAGTATCAGCAGGCGCAGCGCGATGGCGTTCCCGCCCGCGGCATTGGGGCCGGGGGAATCTTTCTGGTCATCGTCATCGTGGTGTGCGGACTCATTGCCACCCAAGCTTCACGCTTCAACTGGGAAGACGTTCGCAACAACATGGGCATCGACGATGGCGACCTCGATAACATGTTCGGCCAGACTTACAACTTCGATGCTCACCTCGAACAGGACATATCGCCCTCCGTTACCAGTCTGCGGGTCAACAACGATCACGGCGCCGTCCGCGTCAACGTCGCCGACGACAACAAGATCACTGTGGTGGTCCGCAAACGCGTGGGCGCGGAAAATCAGAGTGACGCCGACAAATACAATTCACAGACCAACCCGACGATCACCACCAGCGGCGGGTCGTTAACCCTCGACGCCAAAACTCAGGCCGCCGGAGATCACTCTGTGCAGAGCGATCTCGATATCTCCATCCCTCGCAAGATGGCATTGCAAATCACTTCGCGTAAAGGCGATGTTTCCGTCACTGGACGCGACGGGGCAGTAGAAATCTCCGGTCAACACGGCGATGTTTCGGTCGAAGATGTCACCGGCAACGTTAAACTGAGTCTCGAGAAGAGTTCCGCCAAGGTCGAGCAAATCACCGGCGACGTTCACATCAGCGGCCGGCTGAACGAAATCTCGGTTACCGACGTCAAGGGCGGCGCCCAACTCGAAGGCGAGTTCCAGGAGAGCGTCAAACTCGCCCGCATCAGCAAGAACGTGAGCTTCAAGTCTTCCCGCACTGACATGGAATTCTCGCGAATCGATGGCGATCTCGACCTTGATTCCGATGATCTGCACGCCGACCAGGTCACCGGTCCCGTTCACCTGACTACGCGCTCCAAGCAGATTCGTTTAACAGATGTCTCCGGCGACCTCCGCCTGCAGAATGACAATGGCGGCGTCGAAGTCTCCATGCGATCGCTGGGGAATGTGCAGATCGACAGCCGCAACGGCGACGTCCAGTTGAACGTGCCCGACAAGGCTGGCTTCCGCCTCGACGCGCGTACCCGCGACGGTGAAATCCAGTCCGACTTCCCTGGGTTGAAGATTGACAATGGCGAGCACGAGGCCACGGCCAGCGGCATTGTGGGAAATGCCGCTTCCCATATCGTGATCAATAACGAGCACGACGGCATCGAGATCCGCAAAGCCTCAAGCAGCGCCACGCCCGCGTCCGCGCCCGCTCCTCCGGCCACGCCGGCAAAGCCCGCCAAAGCTTTGCCCGCGCCCAAAGCGAAAGTGGAACCGACGGAGAACTGAGGCCCCAATCGCCGGCCGGTCGAAGAGGCTCCATTCCACAGCAGCAGACTGGCCATGACGCCCGGAATAGGCCCTAAAGAAGAACAAGCCGCCGCACAAGGCGAAACATATTGCGTTCTGTATAGTATAACCATACACTGTACAGGTGATCCTGACCTATCGGCATAAAGGACTCAAGAAGTTCGCCGACACTGGGTCTAAGTCGGGAATTCAGCCAAGACATGCGGAGAAACTCAGACGGCTTCTCACTGCGCTCGATGTCGCCAGCCGAGCCGAAGACATGAACGCTCCGGGAAGTGGTTGGCATGCCTTGAAGGGAAACCTGGAAGGCCATTGGTCCGTGATGGTGAGTGGCAACTGGCGATTGACGTTTTCTTTTGACGAAGAGGACGCGGTTCTCGTGGATTATCGGGACTACCATTAAGGGGAGAAACGTGATCTTCAATCCTGCACATCCCGGAGAGGTTTTGCGCAATTATCTCGGCGAAATGACCGTCGGTGAAGCGGCGGCTCGCCTGGGAATAACGAGAGCTCATCTGTCGCGAATTCTCAATGGGCGCGCTGGCATCACCGCATCCATGTCGCTGCGCCTGTCGGCTGCCTTCGGGACATCCGCCGACTTTTGGCTCAGGATGCAGGTCCAACGCGATCTCTGGCTTGCTCAAAGAGCGCGCCCGCCGAAAGTTCGTCCGTTCCCTCACCTTGCCGGAAGACGTGCATCGGCAGCGCGCGCCTAATTGCCGTAATACTAGCCGGAAACGCTCACGACCCGATCTGGCGGCGCAATCGTTCTGCTGCCAATTCTTCCACCCGCGCCAGCACCTCGTCCTCAGCCATGCCGGTGGAATCAATCACCACCGCGTCTTCCGCCGCCACCAGCGGGGACGCCGCACGGGTGCGGTCGCGCTGGTCGCGCTCGCGCAAATCTGCCGCCACACTCGCGGCCACCGCACCCTTGATCTTCTGCTGCTCCATGCGCCTTTGCTCGCGCACCACCGGGTCGGCGTCGAGAAAGATCTTCAAATCAGCATCAGGAAATACTTTCGTGCCAATGTCGCGGCCTTCCATCACCACGCCGCCGCCCCCGCCCATCTCCTGCTGACGCGCCACCATCCACGCCCGCACTCCGGGATGCACCGACACCCGCGACGCCGCCTCCGTGACATCGCGCTCGCGAATGCGCGAAGAGACGTCGCGTCCGTCGAGAAGCGTGCGGTTTCCGCCCAGTGTGGGCTCGAGCTGGATGCGCGATGCCTGCGCCAGCCTTACCAGCGTGGCTTCGTCATCGAACGATGCATCCTGGTCAATGGCTTTCAACGCCAGCGCGCGGTACATCGCACCACTCTCCAGGTTTACATAGCCGAGCTTCCGCGCCAGCCGCGATGCGATGGTGCTCTTGCCCGCCCCTGCCGGGCCGTCGATGGCGATGATCAGTTTGCCGTTAGGGTGATTGTGGTCAGTGTGGTCGTTCATTTCGCAAGTAGACGATTGTACACGTCGATGTTCCCGGTGTTCCGCCTTCCTTTCCGCTTAAAATGGTGACAGCAGAAATGCTCTGGAAATCGCAACCATTCCATTCCGCTAACAATCGGGCGCCACATCGATGTAACCCGTCCACCACATCGTTGCTGATGCTACTCCTCGCCCTCGTCCCGCTCGCGGCGGGTCAGGCTGCGGCGCCGAAGATTGCCCGCGACCCCGGCGTCCGCGAAGGCATGGCTGCGGGCTCGGCCATCGCCGGCTTAACCCCAGCGCAACAATCTTTTTTCTCTACCGGGCTCATGCAGTTTCGCGAGCTCGTCTCGGTCACCGGCTCAGTGCCGAACACCAGGAAAGGCCTTGGCCCCACATTCAATGCGCAATCTTGCGCCCATTGCCACTCGCAACCTGCAATTGGCGGAAGTAGTCCCGCGGTGAATCCTCAGATTGGCGCAGCCATTGCCCAGGGCGCAGCCAACCTGATTCCTTCCTTTATCACCGCCCGTGGTCCAGTGCGCGTGGCGCGCTTTCCGTATGCCCCCGGCACGCTCCAGCCGGATGGCAGTGTCCATAATCTCTTCACCATCACCGGCCGTAAGGACGCTCCCGGCTGCAAGCTCGCGCAACCAAATTTCCAACAGGCCGCCGACAGCGGCAACCTCATCTTCCGTATACCCATCCCGGTGTTCGGAGGCGGTCTCATCGAATCCATCCCCGACTCCGCGCTCCTTGCCAACATGAATGCCGACGCTGCCACCAAGCGCCACCTCGGAATTGCCGGCCGTCCCAACCTCAGCCCCAACGACTCGACCGTCACTCGATTCGGATGGAAGGCACAAAACAAATCGCTGGAAATGTTTGCCGCGGAGGCCGACAACGTTGAGATCGGCGTCACCAACGAGCTCTTTCCCAACGAACTCGACGGAACTCCGGGGTGCCAGTTCAACAGCACTCCCGAAGACAGCACCAGCTTCAGTCCAGACGGAACCATACTTCCCAGTAACATCGTTCGCTTCGCCGGCTTCATGCGCTTCCTCGATCAGCCTCGGCCGGCACCCTCCACGCCCTCAACCGTCCGTGGCGGGCAAGCCTTCGTGCAGATTGGTTGCGCGCTGTGCCACACTCCTTCCTTCACCACCGGCCAGTCGAGCGTGGCGGCGCTCAGCAACGTTCAGGCCAACCTGTTTTCGGATCTCCTGCTGCACCATATGGGACTGGGGCTCGCCGACAACGTGTCTCAGGGAATCGCCCATGGAGACGAGTTTCGTACCGCCCCGCTTTGGGGACTGGGCCAGCGGATATTCTTTCTTCACGATGGACGAACTGCAGATTTGCTTCAGGCGATCGAAAACCATTCCAGCCGAGGGGATCATCAGTACCCAGATTCCGAAGCCAATGCCGTGATCGACGCCTTCAGAAAACTTCCCGAACCGGAGAAGCAGGACCTGTTGAACTTCCTGAGATCGTTGTAATGCCTGGGATTTCGAATCTCAATGTTTGGGAAAGACGGTTCTACGGGGAGAGCGCGCCACAGGGACGGGCCGCGATCGGACTCGACTCACCGGCGCCTCAATCTTGGCTACCACCGCTTCCTTCGCCGGCGTAATCTGCAGCATCGATCTCCCACTCACATGCACGAAGCTCAACTCCCGCGCCGCCAGCAGCGCGTTGACGGCTTCCTTCACCCGTGAGCGCGCCACAAAGTTTCCGAAGAAGGTTTCCAGTTCCGTCTGCTCGGCGGCGATCACGCAGTCCAGATATTTCGAGAGCAGTGCCGAGAGCGCCTGCTGCACCGACAATCCCACGCCCTCGCGCACCGCATCCGGCGCCCAGCGATAGAGCACATCCCAGAACGAGCCTTCGCCCTCCTTGTAATCGACGCGCGTGATGCGCAGCTTCGACAACAACTCGCCCAGCGCCTTGTCGAGCGCCGCCAACGAAACGCTGCCGCCCAGCGCTTCCTGCAGCCTCTGCTTCGAGATCGGCCCGTCGCGCCGGATCAGCTCAAACGCATCGCAAGCCAGCGGCGAGTAAGGAGATCGCGGCCCCTGCTTCGGACCAAGCTTGGGATTGCGTTCCCCCACCAGCGCATAAAAATAAGGAAACGCCGAAGCCGCGATCAGGAACGCATTGTTCTCCTCGAACAAGTTCGCTTCGTAGGCTGCCCGCTCGCGCAGCAGCCGAACCATGAGCTCCGTGGCCGCCAACGCCCGCGGATCGGAGTACGCATGCTGCCACGTCGGAAGCCGATTGTCGGAGCCCACAAACGCACCAATGAATGTGGGCACCGGCATGGTGGGACGCATGGGGTACATCAGGCAGAACCCCACCCCTTCGACAAACGCGCGCGCCTCTTCGATGGTCCGGATGGGCTTGCCATCCAGCCTCCATCTCTCGCGCCGCAGTTGCTGTAGTTCCTGTTCGGTCATTGGAGTAGCATCCAGCAATTAGCAATTAGCAATTAGCAAGGACGCATCGCTAACTGCTAAACGCCAATTGCTAATTGCTTCTTCTCGCTCAGATTCTCTTAAACGCCTTCTGAATGTCCTTTACAGAATACCGCAGGACCACCGGCCTGCCATGCGGGCAAGACATGGGATGGTCCGTTTTCGCCAGTTCCGCCAGCAGCCACTCCATTTTGTTTTGCTCCAGCGGCATGTTGACCTTGATCGCGGCATGGCAGGCAATGGACGCCGCAATGCGCCCGCGAATCTTTTCCAGGTTCAGCGATTGCTCTTCCCGCGAAATCTGATCGAGCAATTCATGCAGCATCCTCTCGACCGCCCCCGCATCCACTCCCGCCGGTGCAACCTTCACCGCGACGCTCCGCGCTCCGAAGGGTTCGGCCTCGAAGCCGTTGTGTTGCAGTTCGTCCGCAATCTCTGCAAACACCGCCTGCTGCGCCGGAGACAGCTCCAGCACAATCGGCATCAGCAGGCGCTGGCTGTCCACCCTCTGCACCGCGCGCTGCTTCAAGATGCGTTCAAACAACACGCGCTCGTGCGCCACATGCTGGTCTACGATCCACAACCCATCTTCATTCACCGCCAGAATGAACGAATTGCGGATTTGGCCCAACGGTCTGAGCGACGAAAGCGCCGCCAGCGTGGAATCTCCCTCGCTTGCGTTTTCTGAAGCATCCAGCGCAGGCGCGCAGCCGTTGTCTGGAATTATCTCCGGGAGCGCTTCGGCGAAGCGGCTTTCCAGTCCCCGCGCGACCGGAATCGCGGCATTCCCCTCCACCGCGATCCCGCCCTCGAACTGAAATCTCGCCGAGACCAGCGGAGGCACAGGCGCCTGCAGAGCAAAACCAGCACCGCCAGCAGGTTCATAAAAAGCGCGCATTGGCGCTCCTGACGCAGGGGCCAGGTCGGAAGGCGGCTCCCACTCTCTTGCACCCGGCGTCAGGCCCGAGCTCGCTGTGGCGTGCGCGTGAATCTCGGTGGTGAACTGCGGCGCCGGACGCGCCTTCATCAACGCCGCCCGCACCGTGTCACGCACAAAATCGTGCATCACGGTCGATTGCCGAAAGCGCACTTCGGTCTTCGAGGGATGCACGTTCACATCCACCTCGCCCGGCGGCAATTCCAGAAACAGCAGCACCACCGGATACACCGTCGGCGGAATAATGTTGCGATAAGCCTCCGTTAACCCATGCTGCACCAGCCGGTCTCGAATCAGCCGTCCGTTCACGAACACAAAAATCGAATTGCGATTCAGCTTCTGGATCTCCGGCTTCGAAACAAACCCATGCAGCCGCATCTCGCCGGGATCGGCGGGTCCAGTGTCGTCTTCATTCGTCTGTTCCCGTCGCCACGGCGGCGGCTGCGGCAATCCCACATGTTCCAGCGGCTGCACCGCAGCCACCGCAATCAGCTGCTCGAGCGTTTCCTTGCCGAACACTTGATACACGCGCTCGCTGTATCCCGCTACCGGCGGCGCCACCAGCATGGCGTTCGTGGCCGAATGCAATTCAAAATGCTTCTCCGGATGCGCCAGCGCATAATGCGTCACCAGCGAAGCAATGTGCGAAAGCTCCGTCGACTCCGCCTTAAGGAATTTCTTCCGCGCCGGCGTATTAAAGAAGAGATCCCGCACCGTGATCGACGTTCCCTCGGGCAACCCGGCTTCCTCGACCCGCGCCATCTTTCCACCGTTAATCTCAATAATCGTCCCCGAAGGAGAATCGTTGGGTGCCCCACTCAAGCCGTCCTTTGGCTTGAGTGGGGATTTTTCTGCCCCCGCCGCGCACGTCTCCAGCCGCAGCCGCGACACCGACGCAATCGAGGGCAGCGCCTCCCCGCGAAATCCCAGCGTAGCCACGCTCAGCAAGTCTTCCGCATCCTTGATCTTCGAGGTCGCATGCCGCTCAAACGCGAGCATGGCATCGTCGCGCACCATCCCGCATCCGTTGTCCGTAATCTGGATCAGCTTCTTTCCGCCCGCTTCTACGCTGATTTTAATGCGCGTCGCGCCCGCATCCAGTGCGTTTTCCAGCAACTCCTTCACCACCGAGGCAGGCCGCTCCACCACTTCGCCGGCGGCGATCTTATTGGCAACCTGCTCGGAAAGTACGTGGATGCGGCCCATTAAAGCAGTTCCCCGCTCTCAGTTCTCAATGATGTCAGGGACAAGGCCAGTTTCGCAGATGGCACGGCGGAAGGCAAAGATGTGGACGCACGAATGGGTCGAGCCCCGGCTTCGGACAGAGCCTGCCCTGAGCGCATCATCGTCTCACGGTCTCGCTGAAGCCCGAAGCCCGATAGCCGAAGCCCGAAGCCCGACCTGCTGGTACTATTTATTCTTGTCTCCTGATGACCACTCGGAGCAATAGATGATTCGATCGTTCAAAGGCATGAAGCCGACCATCCCCGCGACTTGTTACGTGGACGAGTCGGCGCAGATCATCGGCGACGTCGTCCTCGGTGAGCACGCGTCGGTGTGGATGAACGCGGTNNGGCATGAAGAACACCTACGGCGTGACCGTCGGCGAGTACGTGACGGTGGGACACTCCGTAACCCTGCATGGCTGCGTTGTCGAAGACCGCTGCCTGATCGGCATGGGATCGATTATTCTGAACGGTGCCAAGATCGGCGCAGGATCGATCATCGCAGCAGGTACTCTGATCCCGGAACGCACGATCGTCGAGCCCGGATCGCTGTGGATGGGATCTCCCGGAAAGTTTCGCCGCAAGCTGGAAGCGGGCGAGGACGAGATGATCATGCGCTACGCGCAGAATTATCTGGGCTACACGGAAGAGTATTTGCGGGAGCGATAAGTCGCCGTAGAACTTGTCATCCTGAGCGGAGCAAACCGATTCGCTTTTCGAATCGGTTTGCGAAGTCGAAGGACCCCTATCACCCGTACACTGCGGCGATCGCGTCAAGGCGTTCTCCTCGTGCTCGCATGGCACTGGTGAGTCCGGCGGAAGGATTAAGAGCGAAATGATAAAAGCCGTCCGAGGAACGCGAGACCTGCTGCCGCCTGACACGGCGCTGTGGAACTTTGTCGAGTCGGCTGCGCGCGAGGTCTTCCGCGCCTACAACTTCCAGGAGATTCGCACCCCGATTTTCGAGTCGACAGAATTATTTGCCCGCGGCGTCGGCGAAGAGACCGATATTGTCGCCAAAGAGATGTACACGTGGGAAGATCGCGGCCGGGCGGCCAGTGAGAAAGGCCAATCGCTGACCTTGCGTCCCGAGGCCACCGCTGGCATCGTCCGCGCCTACATCGAACACAAACTCGGGGATCGCGGCTTGAACAAACTCTATTGCATGGGCCCGATGTTCCGCCGCGAACGCCCGCAAAAAGGCCGCTATCGTCAGTTTTATCAAATCGATGCCGAAATCATTGGGCCTCCTTCGGCCGGCAGCGAGTCTCCCGCCCGCGATGCAGAAGTGCTCGAGATGCTGGCCACGCTGCTCGATCGTCTCGGCATCGCCAACTGGAATCTCGAACTGAATTCCGTCGGCTGTCCCAATGATCGCGCCGCCTTCAATGAAGCCCTGCGCAAGGCCTTGGAGCCGGTCAAGGACAAGATGTGCTCCGATTGCCAGCGTCGCGCGGTGACGAATCCGCTGCGCGTGTTCGATTGCAAGGTGCCCGAGGATCAGCCGATCATTGATNNGGCCGCTACGACGGCCTTTCCGAGGCTCTCGGTGGCCCAGCCGCTCCCGGCATTGGATTTGCGATCGGCGAAGACCGCCTCGTAATGTCGCTGCAGGAATCGGCCTCTGCCGCCGGCGCCCTGCGCAGGCCCGATGTATACGTGGCTTCCCTGGGCGCCGGCATGAACGCCGAAGCGGCCCGACTGGCGCGGGAATTGCGGCGTCACGACCTGGTGGTGGATCTGGGAGACGACACCTTCCGGCTCAAGAAATCGTTTGAGACGGCGACCAAGGCGGGCGCAAAATA
>PMXH01000113.1 GCA_003165855.1 Acidobacteriaceae bacterium
CCGATGGCCGATCGCGGGACGCCGCCTTTTGAAACCTGCGACAGCACCTTGAGGCTGGCAGAGCAGCTTGGCGTGGGCAGCCGCGATTTGAGCCGGATTGAAGTTCTCGGCACGCCCATCGCGAAGGCGCGCTTCAAATACCCGCCGCTTTCGGATCTGAGTGGGGCGTAGGCGGGAGGGTCTGCTTCCCGCAGACCGCAGCGCATTCGATGGAGTATCGGAGTTTCGAGGGCGCTCAAGAAACTTATGTGCTCAAGGGACCTATTGCAGTTTCTCTCAGTTCAAATGGAACAGAATTCGCTGGATACTCCAGGGAACCGCGAGAGCGGGCCGGCAAAAACAGTTACTCAGTTCGTGCGCCAGTTCCGTGAATTGAACCACTCAACGATGCGCGCAAACAAGCGTTCGCGGTCCTCTTCAAACATGAACAGGTGGTCGCAATTCGGGTAGAACTCCACCTCGATGCTGTCGGATGATTTGAGACCATCGAACATATCGTGAAACTGCTTTGCGTAGTTGTAATAGTCTCTGGCCCCACCTGTGTATACGTAAAGAGATTGCGTGCCGCGTTGAACGAGCGTGTGGACCTCGTGCTCAACCTCGCGCCGTGGGCCGAATCGCTCGGTAAATGGGGTGATACCGAACCTCGGGGGCGCTTTTTGCGGGGGCGACAAGGCGCGGCGAATGAAGTTGAACAAAGCACGGGGCCGAAACAGGCGGGGCAGGTAATGCACAACATAGCTGCGCCACGTCCAGTAGCCATGACCGTCGAGCAGGATCGATCCGACCACACGCGAATCGCGCAGGGCAATCGCATGCGCTTTATCCGCGCCGCCGCACAGTCCGAAAAGAACGAAGCTGTGAGCAATGTTCTTTCGCTCAAGGAAGTCCATTGCGTCGTTGGCGTCCGCAAAAATCCGGCGTTCGTCCGATTCCTCGTGGTGCGCCGATTCACTGTCGCCGCGGCCACCCATATCGAAACGCAAGCTGAAGATACCGCAGGCGGCTAAACGGCGGGCGAGCTTGACCGACATCCGGTGCGGCCCTACGCGATGCACGAGTCCCGCATTGAGCATCAGCACAGCGGGCAGGTTCGGGCGTCCGTCCTTCACCTCAGGCTCACTCAGAATCCCGATCAGATTACTCTCCGGACCAAACCTGCAAGCGGTCTCCTTCATACCAGACTCTCCGCAACTTCGGCCACAGCTCTCACGATCGGGCCCGTCTTATGTACGTCGAAGGCTTCCCTGACGCTATCCCATTTGGCGGGATCGTCCATTGTTCGATACATAGTGTCCGGCCACCGGCCCTGCATTCCTGTCAGCAAGGCTCTGTACTCCGGCTGGTCCTCGGATACCACCACTGCCGCGGCATCGGCATCAACAATGCGCACACGGCTCTCCATGTCGAAGCCTTCGATCGCCGCCCGCAGATCGGTTGGGAAATGGCTGCCGAGCAACTCGTCCGTAGGCTGGGGCGGCGTAATGCGCTCCAACACCACGTTCGATTGCATCCGCTCAAGCATGGCGATGTACTCACGTCCGCTGATCACCGGATCCCAAAGCACCAATCCTCGCACTCTGAGCCCCTTGCGGGCGAGCGCCTCGATTGCCAGCTGCGCACCCGTCCGCAGCCCAACGACCGTTAGAGAATCAACTCCGGATATCTCCAGCAGCTCATCGGCGGCAAGCGCAACGTCATTAACCCAGACGTCAAACTGTCCCGCACCAACCTCGCCGCTCGAGTCGCCCGTTCCATGGTAATCGAAGCGTAAAACATGCAAGCCCGCATCTGAAAGCTGTTTGGCAAGCAACCGCATCGCATAATGTGTGCGAAGGTACTCGAGACCGATAGGCGAACATATCAATATTGCCGCGTCCCGAGCTGTCGAAGCTCGCGGCGGCGTGTACATGCCAAAGAGAGGCGCCTCTGGGGATCCAAAAAAGTGAGGAATCAAAGGCTCGCAACTTTCTGGCGTTCTTCTGCCATGCGGCTCGCAATCTGGCCGAGCGTATCAAACATGACCTGGCGCGGGGACAGGCGGAAGGCGGTCTCGCGTTCGACACGCGTGATCATCTCGATTGACAACAGCGAATTGCCGCCAAGTTCGAAGAACCTGTTGTTGACGCCGACATGGGGAACCTTGAGGATGGCGCGCCAAATAGCGGCGAGCGTAACCTCGGTTTCGCTGCGTGGAGAATCGGTCGCGGGGGCTGTTCCTCCGTTACCCGGCTGCATTGCAGCCAGGCGTGCTCGGTCGATTGTCTTTTCGGCGGTCAGCGGCACTGACTCCAATCGGATAATCTTCGTGGGAATCAACCATTCCGGGCAGCGCCCGCGCAGATGCTTACGCACCGCAATGGCGGTCGGCTCTTCATCGCCGCGCGGCACAATAAATGCAATCGGACGCATATCGAGCGCCTGGTCCCGCGGCTGCACCAAAACAACCGAGGCCAACAATGGGTGCTCTGCGAGCAACGCTTCGACCTGCGCCAGCTGAGCAGCGGTC
>PMXH01000119.1 GCA_003165855.1 Acidobacteriaceae bacterium
TACTTGGGATACCACTCTTCGAGAAAGTACCAGCGCTCTTTTTCTGGAATCGACTTCGGATCGCGCTTGTCCCCCGCGGTCCTCGGAACCCACACTCGTCCGCCCTCGCCGCGGGCCGATTCCGACATCAGCCGCAGCTTATCTTCGCCGGGGATGCAAGTGGGATGCACCTGAATGAATTCGCCATTGGCGTAATAGCAGCCCTGCTGGTAAAGCGCGGATTGCGCCGATCCGGTGCAGACCACCGAGTTTGTGGACTTGCCAAAGATGGCGCCATTGCCCCCGGTGGCGATGATGATGGCGTCGGCGGGAAATGTGCGGACTTCCATCGACCGCAGGTCCATGGCGCAGATGCCGCGGCAGACGCGGTTTCCGTCGAGCACNNTGCTCGTACTTCTTCACCTTGCCTTCGGATTCGTAGCGGCGGACTTGTTCATCCAGTGCATAAAGCAACTGTTGGCCCGTGGTCGCGCCCGCGAATGCAGTGCGGTTATATAAAGTCCCGCCGAAGCGGCGGAAGTCGAGCAGACCTTCGGGAGTGCGATTGAAGGGAACGCCCATGCGGTCGAGCAGATCGATGATGCCGGGCGCGGCCTCGCACATGTCCTTGACCGGCGGCTGATTAGCCAGAAAATCACCGCCGTAGATCGTGTCATCGAAGTGTATCCACGTCGAATCGCCTTCGCCCTTCAGGTTCTTGGCCGCGTTAATGCCGCCCTGCGCGCACACCGAGTGCGAACGCTTCACCGGGACAATGGAGAAGAGATCGACGTTCGCGCCCATCTCGGCAATCTTGATGACGGCAGAGAGTCCGGCGAGCCCGCCGCCTATAACGATGATTTTAGGAGCTGCCATCTTTTACTCCACCGGCTTTCCGTAAGTTGCGGTTGCGTGGCCCGATTGCATCGCAGAGGCGCCGGGTTCTGTGGGCTGCTGCGGAAATCGTTCGCGGAACGTGTACAAGCTCACCAGTCCGACTCCGCTCAGGACCACAAACAATCCCAGGCACACTGCAAGGAATCTCTGCCGCGCCTTTTCGCCGGACGTGATGCCCCACTTGGCCGCGAACAGCCAGATGCCGTAGGAAAAGTGCCAGGTCGCTGCGATCAAACCGACCACATAAAACGCGAGAAGCGCGGGATTGAACAATTCCATCTGCACTTTGCCGAAGGAAGCGTTGGGATAGGCGTGCAGATCGACCCCGGTAAAGCGCATGGTCCAGGTGTGCCAGACGATGTAGGCAAACGCGATGGCGCCGGTCCAGCGCTGTGCAGTGTACATCCAGTTGCCGCTCCAGGGATATTCGCCCACGTTCCCCTCGCCGCGGTACCAGATGTAGAAACCGAAAAGCGCGTGGAACAAGATCGGCAGCCAGATCCCGAACAGCTCAAGAAAGAAAACCAGCGGGAGATTCGCCAGAAAGCTTACCTGGCGGGCGTAGGCGTCGGGTCCGGTGATCGCGGTGGAGTTCGAAATCAGAATGTGCTCGAACAGGAACGCGCCCACGGGAACGATGCCGGAAAGCGAATGCAGCCGGCGCAAAAGAAATTGCGTACCCTGCCCGGCGCGCAGCGGCGCCACGCCCTGCACTGCGCCCTTTGGGACAACGGGAGCACTAGAACCGGCTACTGACGCCACGGATCGCTCCTTAAAGTATTAAGTTCGGCTTGTTCGGTCAGGAATGACAAAAGAACTTTTCATTATCCAGCGGCGGTCGAAGCGAAGTCAAGAAAGCCGTAGCCCGTTCGCCACCTTTCAGTTCCCGGCAAAGAGCTCGTACCAATCGAGAAACTGCCGGAACGCCGCGCCCCGGTGGCTGTACTTGGATTTCTCTTCCGCGCTCAGCTCCGCGAATGTCTTCTTGATCTCGGGAAAATAAAACAGCGGATCGTAGCCAAAGCCATTTGTCCCGCGCGGAGCATCCAGAATAATTCCCTCGGCCGTCCCAAGAAACGTAGCCAGGGTCTTGCCGTCCCGGGCCGCAGCCAGCACGCAGACGAATCGCCCCGTTCGTTGAGCGTGGGGAACGTCCTTCAGTTCATGCAGAACGCGCGCATTGTTGGCCTCGTCGTCGGTGTTTGCGTCAGCCTCGTGCGGCTCCTTATTTTGCAAAACAGGTGCGGCGTAGCGGGCAGAGTGTACGCCGGGAGCGCTGTTCAAAGCGTCAATCTCCAAACCGGAGTCGTCGGCGACCACGATCTCGCCAGGAACAGAGCGACTATAGGCCTCCGCTTTCTTCCCGGCATTGGCCTCGAAGGTAAGGCCATCCTCAACCACCAGGGGCAGGGAAGCGAAGTCAGGAATGCCGGCAATCTCCACTCCGTGCCGCAGAGCGGCGCCGGCAAAGTCGCGCAGCTTGCCGGGATTGGNNGAGATCCACCCGCCAGCCCTGCGATCCCATGTCCGCACAAAAATAATCTGCACCCGATTCGCGCCCGCTTCCACCGGAACCAGCATTTGCCCTGTGCCTTCGCGCATACCGGACTGCACCGGGCGTCCATTCACTTCTACCCGCCACGCCGGATAGTTGAACAGATGCAAAGCCAGATTGTCCGGCGCGGACATCTCCGCCGTGAAGAGCTTGCGTTCCGCGTTCCATTGCGAAACTCGGATCGCCGCATGAGCCGGGCCATTCACCGTCACTCGGCGCGCGCCTTTGTCGACGTTGAAAGGATCGGCGCCCACGGGCACGTATTCGTCGGTACCCTCGTATCCCGCGCCGGTCGCCATGTTGTCCTGCATCTCGCGCAGATCGTCGGCGCTGTCCCACCACGGCGACTGGAAGTGCTGCCAAACAAAACCGAGCACACACAGCATAGCCAGGTACATGGCCACACGCGCCGTCCATCTCCGCACTCCCATCACAGTAAGCAAAGCGAATGGAACGCCCAGACACAACAGCCATCGCCAGGGGAACTGGACAAACTCCAGCTTAGGAAGAATTTTCCAGAGCGGGTTGGTCATGGGCAGCATGAGCACAGCGCATGTCGCGCCCCAGGTTACAAGCGCATGCCAAGGCCCGCGATTACGGCTGCGCCAGCGGCGTGCCGCCCATGCTGCCGCAATTGTCAGAATGATCTCCCCAACCGCGACGCAGGAGGCGACGCGATTGAAGGCATTGTGATCCGGGTCGGCGGTGTGGGAAAACAGAAAGTTATCCAGCGGGCGCAAACCCCCACCGATGGCTTCGGCAATGGTGACCCACTTCTGCTCGTAGACGGCCGGCAGCAAATAGAAAGCGGCCAGCGCGGCACCGAGAAGAACCGCAATCGCCCCGGTCCGCAGGACGCGTAAAGAGCGCCGCTGCCACGCGACCACCACAATCAGCAACGCCAGAGAATAGTGAGTCATTACCGCCGCGGGAGCGTTCACCAGCCAGGCGGAAGCCAGCACCAGCGCCAGAAAGACCGTCACGCGACGGCCCTTTTCGTCCGCCCTTAGCACCAGCAACAACAGCAGAGGCAACAGCGAACTAGCCAACAGTTCGGCGAACGCACTCCGCCAGTAGACGATCATAAGGTGATAAGGATTGACGGCGTATAGCACGGCTGCAAACGTTGCGTCACGCCGGTCCAGCCATCGTCTCGCCAGCAGAAACATCGACACGCCCGCTGCCACCAGGGCGAGCCAAATGTAAATGCTGGAAACGATGGTCCAGGGAAAGATCGTGCTTAGCGCGGCTCCTAGAGTCCACGACGCCGGAGGGTAGAAGATAAAACGAGGTTCGCCATACGCGAATTGCGCCAGCGATGCCCACCGCGGATAGACGATCCCTTGTTTCCACTGCGCCAGAACGTCGAGCCACGCATACAAATGGAATTCGAAATCATGACCGGAAGGCAGGCCGAGAAAGAAAAAAGGAATCTCAACCGCGAAGGCCGCCGCAGCGATCGCGAGAAGCGGCGTCCAGATCAGGCGGATGCGCGGTGCATGGCTCGTGGTTGCGGGTGGCAGTGCACCCTCGGCCTGACCGGATTTTGTAATTGCCGCCAGCTTCGTTCCCACCAGCCTCGGCGCAGAAGCGCCGTCTTAAGTTCGTGTACATGTTCGCACAAGGCCGGGAACTATGCACGGATGGTGCCTGGGTGTCCCAGACATCGCGAAAAAGCCGCGGAGGCCGTTCGCTCGAACTCGCTGTAACCCAGCTCTAATTCATCCAGATTTCATATTCCTGAAACCACCACGCAACAGGGATGGGCTACCGTACTGACACAGGGGTGGAACAGACCACGGAGAGTTGAAGAACTTGTGCCAGAGACGGGGCATGAGTTCTTCGGCCTCCGGAAACTGCCCACCGCAGGCCTCTCGCATACGCCGCTACTCTCTCTGCCCGTCGTCCTCGTGCTCTTCCGCCCTGCCCCAAAAGCCCTTCAAAAACCTGCCGCGAGAGGCTTGTATTGAAAGCGATGGTTGAGGTGCGGGAAGGCTGATTTCAGACTATTGCAGAAAGGCCGCCGGGCAGGAAACTCAAACTACGTTACCACACTCTCACCGGATCGCTGGCGGCGAAGTTCCTCGAGAAAATCGTCTTCCTGCATCCCACTCGCGTGCCGCAGCAGTTCGAGCAAAGGATCTTCCAGATCATCTTCGTCTTCCGAGGGGCTGCTAACCGCTTCCGGCGCCGATTCAAATTGGCTCAGGTCTGCAACTAAAGCGCGAGGAGAAACACTCAGCTCCGGCATGGATTCGGGACAACTGCGGAGAAGGCTGATCAGATTGCCCACCTGCGCCCGCTGCTCTGGCGTACGGGAAGGGAATTCCACACCCATCCCATGACCCGGGTGATTGACCCGCACCATGCCTTCAGTGTGGACTGCCATCTCCTCAGTTCTCAGGCAAAGATCGACCAGGGCATGCTCGGGAAATGGCGAATCCGTTTCCACATAGCATCCGCCTAGACTCAAATCGGTAAGCTTGCAGTGGGGAACGGTTTCCTCCGGCCCCGGACGGTGGATCGACGCCGCTGCCAGTAACCAGGTCTGGAGATGATTCTTGATCGACTCGTCCAGGTCTAGAAAGTGGACCCCGGTTTGGCCGTTGGGGTTCGCCCAGGCCACCTGGCAGTGGGCTTGGATTTCAAGGCTCCCATCCGGCAATTGGAAGCGGAAATTCAGCAAAGCTCCCGGAGTCTGAGGTTCGGCGGTCAGTACATCCATGCCCGTCTCGCTCAAATCAAGAAGAATTCCCTCCGCCTTGCGAGCGTCAGGGAGGGTGAGCTCCACCGGTGCCTGTACCGGCACTCGGTAGGCGCGGCGCCGTTCGCGGTTCAACAAAGCCGTCACCGCACGCAAGCCGGCCGTAGCCTTTTCTTCGGAGAGTGGTTTGTACAGCACGAAATGCGCGCCGTTACTCAAAATATCGCGTACTTTGGCTTGTTCCGCCACCAAAGCCACGGTAACCGGCGCACTCCCGGAATTCAATCTGCGAGCTTCTTCGAACACTTCGGCAGCGGCCTTCGCGTCTTCGAAGTCAAGAATAAGCGCGTCGAACCTTTGCTGCTGAAGACGATCGATTGCCGCCGCGAGATCGCTGAAACGCTCCACCGCGATCCCGGCAGCCGGAAGAACCCGGCCCAGAATGTCGGAAGCGGAATCGTCAGTGGAAATCAGCAATGCCAAAAGGGTCATAACTAGATTCCCCGCCTAGGAGCGGGAGACTATGGCCAACGAGGCGCTGTGGGCCGAGCTCCCTTGGACGCGGTTGCACCCGAACTAGCCGCGCCCGCTTTCGCGGCCATGGCGTCGGAATTGGGCAAAGCTTCGTCGACTTCCATCAAGACGGCGTTGTCTTCGTCGTCATTCTCGGCCAGCAAGGGAGCCACTTCCCGCAGCTTCTCCGCCGCCTGCTGGAGCATCTCGATTTGCTTACCCAGTTGGGCGTACTTGGTCTGCTTCTGCCGCAACACTTCATGAATATCTTTCATTGGGCCCCCTGTGGCGAATGTACGGTTGTGGGGGAGGGCCGGTCAACGGTAATCCCGGCTTGTGGGTTACCGCGGTAATCGCGGGCGGGCTTCGGGAATCCACCGGCCGGCTGAGCGTAACCTAGGGAGCAAAACAAAAGCCCCGCGTACTGCGGGGCTCTCGATAGGCGGATCCGAATGAGCTAGGCTTTCAGCTTTCTCCTGACAATCCCGGCCAAGCCAACCATCCCAGTTCCGAGCAATCCGAGAGTGCCGGGCTCAGGAACGCTGCCAATGTTGGTGTCGCCGCTGGAGATCGTAGTGCTTCCGTTAAAGAAGCCCTTGCCCGTGTTGATCGTCAACTGAACCGTGGCGCCAAACACGGCTGCACCGGTGCCATACCACTGGCCCGTAATCGACCCCGTCAGCGTGTAATTGTGCGTGCCATCGGCCAGCGTGACCAGCGTCCAAGTAACGGGACCGGTGAACGATCCTGTGAATATGGTGCCGCTGGGAACGCCGTTGGTGCCGTTACCGGTGATCGTGAAGCTCCCGCCGCCATTGAACGTGCCGCCATTCTGCAGACTTCCGCCGGCAAGCGTTCCGGTCGAAAAGCTCACGCCCCCGAGGCCGCCGGTAATCAAGCCGCCTCCGCCAAGGCCATTGACGGCGATCAGCTCAGAACCGGTTAGGCTCAACCCCTCTGAACTGCCCGAAAGAGTGCCGCCGCTGTTCGTGAAGTCCACTGAATTATCAGCAAACGCAGCCAATGGCAGGGCCATTGCAAGTAGAGCCAGCAAAATTATGCGCTTCATAACCTTCCTCCAGANNAAACTGCAAAGCTCTGCACACTAATGCTTTCCTTTTGCGTCCCGGTCACCGTCTGGAAACCATCGGATCGCTCGTGCCATCTCATGGCACGGAAGTGTAATTCACAGCGGCGGGGTCATGCAAGTAGGGAAATCTCCGGGTGGTGTCTTAATTTAAGACACTACCAATCTCCGGGTAGTGGCTGAAGCCACTACCAATCTCCGAACGCGGATTACTGGCCGGGGTTCGGCTCGATCAGATCTCTGAGACGGCGGGACAGACTCGTGGCCAGGGACCGGTAAAAGC
>PMXH01000132.1 GCA_003165855.1 Acidobacteriaceae bacterium
CATCGGCTGTTGGCGGCTGCGGGTCCGGGCTACGGCACGGCCATGTTGCCGTTGAATCGAGTGCTGCTGCATCCCACCGCAATTGCGGCTTGGGTTGGGATGTTCGCTACCGCGCTGAACCTGTTGCCGGGAGGCCAGCTCGACGGCGGCCACATTGTCTTCTCGATCGCTCCGCGAGCGCATCGGTGGATCTCCTGGCTCACTACGATCGTCCTGCTGTTCATGGCCTACTATCTCTGCTACATCTGGCTCATGTGGGCCGTGCTGTTGCGCCTGAGCAGCTTGCGTCATCCCCAGGTTGCCGAGTGGCCGAAGGTTGCAGGCGGCCGCACAGTGTTGGCGGGATTCGCCGTTCTCATGCTGGTGCTCACTCTGACGCCGGCGCCTTTCCTGCATTTCTCGGTGCGGGAAGTCCTGCCTGAGATCCTGCATCAGTTCAAACATTAGCGCGATCACCGAAACGACGATCATCGATTGCCGTCTGACCGCTCTCGCCTCCGCCTCGTTTTTCTCGTATACTCCCGTATTCAATCGTTTTAGTTGGCGATTGAGAGGAGGTCCCCCTTGAAAAAGCTGGGCGCCGTTCTTGCCTGTCTGGCTGGATGTTTCGCCTTCGCGTTTCCTGCCGCAAGTCAAACCATCACCGTTGACACCTCGCATCCCACAAACCATTTCGTTCCTAAGGAAACTTTGGGGGCAGGCGTAGATCGCATCGGGGTGGAAGCCATCGACAAAGATCTGCTGCAGCCGACGCTGGAGAAGACGCTCGCCTCGGGCTGGCAGCCGGTCACCTATCGTCAGAACACGGAACTCGCGATCGAGGCGTGGCATTGGAATCCGCAAGGGACCTGGAGTGACGGCAGCGACGGGACCGGTGCCAGCGGCAAAGGATATTTCACCGGTTCCGCAACTCCAACGGAAATGCTTCGCTATTCTTACGGGTATTCGCTGCCGCGCCGCGGCACCACACGCAATGACGGCACCGATAACGTAGGCTTCTCGCGGCTGACCGATGGCGATCTGAATACTTTCTGGAAGAGCAATCCTTATCTCACGCAGCACTTCACTGGGGAAAGCGATGCGCTGCATCCGCAGTGGGTGGTGCTCGACCTGGCGCAGGTGCAGCAGGTCAACAGCATTCGCATCGCCTGGGGAGAGCCTTTCGCCAAGCGCTACGTAGTGCAGTACTGGACGGGCGACGACCCCATCAGGGCGCCGACACGCGGCGTCTGGGAAACATTTCCTCAAGGCACGGTTACGGATGGAAAAGGCCATGTTGAGACAGTTCGCTTGACCGGCAGTCCCGCCGCGGTGCGATTTGTGCGGATATGGATGACTGAATCGTCGAACACGTGCGACGCCGGCGTCGCCACTCCGCAATCGGCCGATCCGCGGAATTGCGTGGGTTACGCCATCCGAGAACTCTACCTTGGCACCAGCACAGAGGACGGCGACTTTCACGACATCCTGCGGCACACGCCGGATCAGGAGCAGACCGCGACATATTGCTCGTCGGTCGATCCCTGGCATCAGCCGTCAGATCTGGGTTCGACCAAGCAGGCGCAAATGGGATTCGATCTGTTCTTCACTAGTGGCGTCACGCGCGGGCTCCCGGCGATGGTTCCGGTTGCGATGCTGTATGACACTCCCGACAACGCTGCGGCGGAGATTGCGTATCTGAAGAAACGAGGTTATCCCGTCTCTTTCGTTGAGATGGGCGAGGAAGCCGATGGCCAATACATGCTGCCGGAAGACTACGCTGCGCTCTACCTGCAGTGGGCGACGGCGATTCATAATGTGGATCCCGGGCTGAAGCTGGGCGGGCCGTCGTTTCAGGGTGTGAACAAAGACATCGAAGTCTGGCCGGATGCGAAAGGAAGAGTTTCGTGGACGGGACGATTCGTCGATTATCTGAAGCAGCATGGCCGCATGAATGATCTGGCATTTTTTTCCTTCGAGCATTATCCCTATGATCCGTGCAAAACGCCTTGGGGCGTGCTCTATGACGAGCCGGAGTTGGTGAGTCACATCGTGCAGGTGTGGCATGAGGATGGCGTTCCCGCGGACATGCCGATGTTTATCACCGAGGGAAATCTTTCGTCGAGCTCCAGCGAAACTTATCAGGACATTTTCGCTGGCATTTGGCTGGCGGATTACATCGGCTCGTTCTTGAACTCCGGTGGAAAAGGCGTTTACTACTTCCACTATCTCCCGCTGCAAATGGAACCCGGCTGCAATGGCTCGCCGGGCACATTCGGAATGTTCACCATCGATGCCGATTATCAAATTCAGCAACCGCTAGCGCAGTACTTTGTGGCGCAGTTGATCAATCTGGAGTGGGTGCAGCCCGGCGGCAGCGAGCATCAGGTATTTGCCGCAAGGGGCGATACCCAGGACGGTGCTGGCCACGAATTGGTGACGGCTTACGCGGTGAAGCGTCCGGACGGAACATGGGCGGTGATGGCGGTGAATCGCGACCAGCAGAATGCCCACCGGGTTCGCATTGCGTTCGATGGACCGGCGAACAAAGAGAACAGCTTCGCCGGTTCGGTGGAAGTTTTAACTTTCGGCAGCGCACAATATCAATGGCATCCGTCGCAGACGCGCTTCATGGCTCATGCCGAATCTGTAGCTGGACATACCATTGTGCCCACCAGCAAAGGCTGGGCGGATCCCGACGGGCCGATTGTTCATGCCAAACTGACTGCGGGGAAGGACACGCTGTACGATCTGCCGGCTGCGTCAGTGGTGGTGATTCGGGGAAACATCACCCGGAAGGTGGAGGAGTAGAGTTCGGACTGGATTGGACTCAGAGGTACAGAGGACGAGCTAACTGCCCAGCCTCACATCAGCCATATCGCATCCATATCCACAATCACCTGCGTGCGTGGGATTTTCTGCCGGGTGGCGTAGGTCAACATGGCGCGTAGCGTCGAGTTCAGTTTTTCGCGGCTCGGCGACTTCAGCACAAAGTGATAACGATAATCGCGCTTGAGCCGCAGGATGGGCGCGGCCGCCGGCCCGAGCACGCGCACGCCTTCATGCCGGTTTTGCTCAAACCACTTTCCCAATGTGCCCGACCACTGCAAGGCTTCATCAAGTTTGTCGCTGCGGATGAGCACGTTGGCCAGCGCAGAATACGGTGGATAATGCATCCAACTGCGGAAGCGAAGTTCTTTATCGTAAAATCCGGCGAAGTCGTGGCGGGCGGCGTACTGGACCGCGTAGTGATCTTGAAAATAAGTTTGCAGAACAACTTTGCCGGGAGATTGCCCGCGCCCAGCGCGTCCCGCAACTTGTGTCAGCAACTGGAAGGTGCGCTCGGCGGCTCGGAAGTCGGGCAGTCCCAGCGCGCTGTCGGCGCCGACCACGCCAACCAACGTCACGCCGTGAATGTCGTGGCCCTTGGCGATCATCTGCGTCCCCACCAGCAAATCGAGTTCGCCCTCGCTCAGTGCGTTCAGAGTACGCTCGAAATCCTCGTGTCCGCGGACCGTGTCGCGGTCCAGGCGAGCGATGCGCGCTTGCGGAAACATTCCGTGCAGCAATTCTTCCAGCTTTTCCGAGCCAGTGCCGAGGAAATAAACATACTCACTCCCGCAATGGACGCAGCCTTTGGGCACGGGTGCGGTATAGCCACAGTAGTGGCAAATCATTTTGTGCTCGCGCTTGTGGTGAGTGAGCGCGATGGCGCAGTTCTGGCATTCGAGAGTCTTGCCGCAGGTGCGGCAAAGCACCACCGGAGAATATCCGCGGCGATTGAGCAGCACCATGACCTGCTCTTTGCGATCGAAGCGCTCTTTGATCTCCGCGGCGAGTTTGCGTGAGATGACCTGCTCGTGGCCGGTTTCCTGGAATTCCTGCCGCATGTCGATGATCTCGACTTCGGGCAGAGGACGCTGCTCCACGCGGTCGGGCAACTCGACCAGCGCGTATTTATTCTTCTTCGCGTTGAAATATGATTCCAGCGAGGGCGTCGCCGAGCCCAAGACCACGGTGGCATTCGCCATCTTGGCACGAACAACCGCAATGTCGCGGGCGTGATAACGCGGAGTTTCCTCCTGCTTGTAGGAGGAATCGTGTTCTTCGTCGACGATGATTAAGGCGAGGTCGGCAACCGGCGCAAATACGGCGGAACGCGTGCCAACCACCATGCGGGCATCGCCGCTCTTGATGCGGTGCCATTGCTGCGCGCGCTCTTTATCTGAAAGTGCAGAATGCAGGATGGCAACTTCCTCGCCGAAAATCTGGTGCAGATCGGCGGCCACGGCAGGCGTGAGACCAATCTCTGGAACGAGAAGAATAGCGGAGCGCCCTGCCTCGAGCACTGCTCGCATGCCAGCCAGGTAGACAGCGGTTTTGCCTGAGCCCGTCACTCCATGAAGGAGGATGCCGGAAAACTTCCGGACGTCGACCGTTTCGCGCAGCCGGTTCAGTGCGGCTTGCTGCGCCGAGTTGAGATCGAATGCAAAGGGCGAGGACCGCGGCTTGCTGTGCGAGACAGCAAAACCCGCGGGTTCTTCGATGATCTCGACAAGTCCGCGCTTGACCAGCGTACCGAGAGTGGTACGTGGGACATCGAGCGCGTTCAGGGTTTCCACGGGAACCCGGCCTCCAGCTGCGGCGAGCGTCTCGACCAGCCTCCGCTGATTCTCGTTCAGCTTGCCTTCCGCCGATTTGAGCGACGCGATCTTGATCGTCCGAGTGGCGTCTCGAACGGCGGAGACATCCTCACGAACCAGCCACTTTTTTCGCGCCATTCCGTTCAAGATCAATTTGGAAGCGCGTGTGGCGGAACGCAGAGCTTCCTCGCGGACTTGCATGGCCTCTCCGGGCGCAGGCTCTTGCGCAGCCAGATAATCCAGCACTCGGAATTCGGCGGCCTGCTCTTCCGGAGTGCGGCGCGAACGCGCGGACGATCCTGACATTCCGGCCAGATGCAGCGCCAACTGGCCTTCCGCCGTGATGCGGTAAGCGACCGCGCGCTTGAACTCCGCGTTCAGCGGCAGCATGGTGCGGAAAACTTCGCCAAGCGGCGCGAGATAGTAATCAGCAATCCACCGTCCGAGGCGCAGCAGTTGGTCGTCGAGTACCGGCGAAACGTCCAGTACGCTCTGGATAATTTTCGTCGCAACCGATGGCTTGCGGTCGTGCAGTTCAACCACAATGCCGGTCAACCGTTGTTGACGGAAAGGCACGAGCACGCGGCCACCGACCACGGGAGCAGCCTCGGCCGGGACACGGTAGGTGAAGACCATGTCGAGCGGCACGGGCAGAGCAACGTCGCAGTACTCAAGCATTGGTTGGAAGGATAACCTAGCGCAGATGTGTGATCACACACTGTCATCCCGAGCGGAGCGAGGGATCCTGGTGTTTGCCAAAAGCAGCAGCACTCATGGCTCGGCCAAGAACCAAGATCCCTCGCACTGCTCGGGACGACAGTGCCTTTACTTGTCTACTCGACCGCCTTCTTCGGAGGCTCAATCCCCAGGTACTTCATCACCATCTGGAGATCTTTCCACGCTTCGCCCTTCTGGCGCGGATCGCGCAGGAGAAATGCGGGATGGTACGTGACGGCCAGCCGCGCGCCCGGCCATGAAGGATCGCTGCTGCGAGCACCCGCGGGTTTGAAATCGTAGAAGCGGCCACGCAATTCCGACATGGGTGCATTGATGGCGAGTAAGTTTTTCGCCGACACCGCGCCCAGCGCGACCACAACCTTGGGCTTGATCACCGCGATCTGCCGCATGAGAAATGGTGAGCAGGTCTCGCATTCGTCGCGTTCCGGCGTGCGATTGCCCGGCGGACGGCACTTGACCACGTTCGCGATGTAGACATCTTCGCGCCGAAGTCCCATGGCGCCGATCATGTTGTTGAGCAGTTGCCCGGCCTTGCCGACAAACGGCAGTCCTTGCGCGTCTTCGTCTGCGCCGGGGCCTTCGCCGACAAACATCAG
>PMXH01000455.1 GCA_003165855.1 Acidobacteriaceae bacterium
GTACAAAAGATCGGTCAGGTCACTCGTAGCTCTTGCCATTCGACAACGTGCTGCCTGCGCCGACCACGTAGCGGTCAACCGATTGCAGGTCGAAGAGGCTGGCGCTCTTGCGGTTGCCGAGACGGCGGCTCTCGTCTGTTTGGCGAAAGTAAAGGTGATCTGCGCCTTTGCCTGCGGACTTTACGATTAACGTTCGGGGAAACTTCTGCTTTGTTTCCCTTTCGATCTGTTCACGCAGCCCGACTACATCGCAGTCGAGCATCACGAAGCCATCAGGCTTGCCGACGCAGCCGACGTTGAAATTGGGATTCTCCGTTTGCCAGAGTTTGACCTGCTCGATGTCGGTCGTCGCCTTTATTTGCCACTCAGGCAACAGGCAGCGCTTCTCATTCGGCTGGACGGGGATAACGGGGATGCCACGTTGGATCAGTGGCGTTGCGAGTTCTAGAAAAGTAGCCATGACGGACCTCTGCGGTCGCATGGCAATGTCGAATTGTAATTGTCTTTTTTCACTGTCTTTGCTTCCTTATAGATTTTTCAGGTTGGGTAGACCCGCCACTGTGCAGGGCGAAAAACTTGGGGGACCGGACAGTGAATACAGTCCCCCGGATGTCTAGCGACACCACCCAATAAAGAATCCCGTAGTCAGGGGATTCCAGCGCTGACAAAGCGCTATCCCTCTTAATACTGGCTTCCGTCCGATTCTGCTCTGAACCGTCGAAGATGATCGCAGGGACGCTTGTCAGACGGCGATCACGTTTAGTCATTTTTCGGACTAGGAAGATCATTGACAGAAAAAGACCGGGGCGCGGTCAGACGAACCACGCCCCGGAAGGACAACCTTTATGTGTACGTTTAATACCGCATCCGGCCGCGATTGCCGCTGCGAATGCGACATCCTGCTGCGGGAGGACAGGGACATGTGCCCCGAGCATGGCACACCGAAGCCTCGGCGAATAAGCGTCGGGCGCACCCAACTGCCTTACGACATTTACTGCTGTTCTTCAGCGCTCGACAAGATAGAAGACATTCTGAACCAGACGATGCTCACGGGTGAGTTCAGCAACAGGCAGCTCGGCATCATGAGATGGACGCTTCGCAAGTGTCGCAGCCTTGCAGGCGACCTTCGCGAGCTTGGCGTCGCAGAATTGTGAATTAAATGAAGGATAGGTGCATCTGCCGGGGAGCGAACCAATCCTCGCCAGCCGTCGCTTTGCTGGGTGTAGGCGAGGGCGGGCTTACCGCAAGCCTCAACCGTGAAATGCTGGCAGTCCACCAAGGAGTCGTCGGGAAATCGGTCTGGATGGTTGAAGACCGGAAGCGTGTATTGGCAGGCGTGTCCCATCGTCATTTCTTCCTGAAGGTCAAGCTGATCCTTTCGCCGACAGGCTTCGATGTCCGTGCGATCCAATGCTGCCAGTCGGCGTTGGTGCGTCCGCGCATCACCAGCAGGTCGCCGTGGCTGGGACGGTAGCTGACCTTGGTCTTGTGGTCTTGCTTCAACCTCAGCCAAAAGGGACGCATCGCACCAAGCACCAGCGTCGGGATCGTGGGAAACGGATCGCCGTAGTCGTCGTCACTGTGCGGATCGACCTTGTCGTAGCCGTCACGGTAGCGGTTGATCAGCACGGCGTTGTAATCGCCGAATCCAGCGGTCTTCACTTTCTCGAAGACTGGACTCAGCCAGTCGGGGATCGGCGCAGCCTTCAATACCGTGCCGCCGCTGTATCGGTAGTCCCACGATCCATACCACGCTTCCATCCGGGGGCGCGGCACGCCGTATCCACTGTTGTATTGTCGGAAATCCGCCTGCTTCAGGATGGTTGAGAGAAGGTCGTCGGCTTCCGCCTGAGTCAGGAAGCCGGTGACATGAATCACGTCGGGCTCCTTGGTCATAGCCGCACCGCCGTCACCGAGTCGATTTCTTCCATGAATTCTCTGTAGAAGCAGCCATTCGCCGCATCGTCCATGATGGCGTCACGCACGTCGTCGGCGTCCATCCCTGCGTCCCATTTCTCTGTCACGGTCTTGCTCAGGGGATCGCCGTCCCAATCCCTGCCGACATAGGTGATGGCAAACTTGGCGCTTGGCGGCTTCGGGGCGGACTTGGTCTTTTTCGGCAGGAATTCCACCATGCCGGAGCGCATCCGGCTGCCGTCAGCGAAGGTCATGGTATAGGTCTCCCACGACTTCTTCACGGTCACGGCTTCGTCCCAAGCCTGTCGCGTAACGGCTAGCAACTCCGGTCCCGTCGCATGTGCGTCCCATGCCTTCTTGAAAGCTTCAATCCATTTCTCTGCTGTCGTCATTTTCCGTCTCCTCCGTCAGGTGAATTGTCCAACATCTCTGTGATGTGCCCGGCCGCGGCGATGCTACAAAATTGTTGGCAAGACACACCACGAGATACCGCACTGGACGCGGCTTTTCAGGCTGGTAGCTAATTCGAGGCTTTTAGATGTGCGATTACCTAACTTGATGGTTTCAGAGGCCCTGTTACACCACCGCCTCGGTTTTCTACGCCGCGACTCTCCCGGTGCCGCTGCAATGCGGACATAGCAGATATGTAGGCGGCGTGAATGGGATCACGTTCGACTTGTTCTTCAACTGCGAGGCTACCTGCTTGAAGTGATCCATGCCGCGTTTCCGCGTGCGTCCCGTGGCGGTGTGCTGGTCTATGACCTTGTCGTCGATAACAGGCTTTGCTAGATCGTCCTTGTTTAGCGCGGCGGTCTCTTCCGGCGTAGGCGGCTTGTACGTGGGATTCTCCCTAAACCAGATTGCAGCATCGTCCGCTGCGCGGCACTTCTGCGCACGGCAGCAAATCTGCATCGCCTCAATCACGCAAAGCAGGTCGGGATGGTTTTTGCAGGCGTCCTTGACGCATTGCAGGTCGGGACGGTGGTCTTTAGGCTTACACCTGTCCGCCGCCTGCATGAGTGCCAGCACGTGATCCCGCACGGACAGGTCGGCGATGCCGACGTCTTCCACGGCGAAGATAGTCAAGGCTTTCCAAACGTCGTATCCGACGAAAAAAAGCTGCCGCATCCAGTAGACTCCGACGTTTTCGTCGCCGTCTCGCGCGGCTTTCTGTGCGGCAGACCGTGCGACATCGACCACCGTGCCGTCCGCAGTGTGAAACCAAGGCGCAGCACCGTGACCATACTTGCGGTTCTTGCTGCCATCGTACTTCGATCCCGGCGTTGGCACGCCTATCGCGTCACAGGTCTGCTTTATCCAGCGGCGTGCGGTCTGCGCAGTCATCCCCAGCTTTTCCTTGCAAAACTTTTCCCATTCGCTGTGGTGGTAACCAAGTATGTCTTCAGTTTTCTTCAAATTACGGAAACGTTCGCGAAGTTCCCGTAAGTCTTCGGCTGTGAGTCTTGCGGATCGGATTCCTGCAATGACTCTCTCAGCCAGTTCCTCGTTCATGATCGAACCATCCATCTTGGATGGTTTCCCGGTCTTTGCTACTGCTGAGTGTTGTGATGCCTTTACCTTTTTTGCCATGTTTTGTGGCCTCCACCTCCTAATACCGGAAATCGCTGGTGATTCGGAGATTTGGTGAGAAATCCAACAAAAGGCAAAATGCGGACGAAACAAATAATTTGAGCTTGTTAAACGTCCGATCCCGCGCAGCTCTGGACGCCCATTTGTGTTGCTCGGATACGTGCAGAATTCCGCTGGAATCGTCCAATGCAGTAATAAGAAGGAGATTGACCGTGGCGGGAGTCGCGGCAATGAGTGTGAAAGTTACGGTTCGGCAGTATGGAAGAGCAGTTTTACACGGTGGCGGAAGCTGCCAAATTTCTCAAGGTCAGCAGGGACACAATTACAAAGTTGTTTGCGGATGAGCCGGGAGTGGTGGATTTGGGATCACCGGAACGGTTACACAAACGCAGGTATCGCGTCCTGCGAATTCCCCATGCAGTTTTCAACCGCGTCATCCACCAGCTGCGCGTGCAATAAGCACTGCACGGAGTCGCACGGTTCATTGAACAGTCCCGCGAACGTGGAACACGGGCTCCGGCAGTGCCATCTTCTTCCACGCCTCCTTGACCTCAGCTTCGAGCTTCCGCTGACGTTCCTTGACCCACGCTGAGTAGAACTTCTCAGTCGTGCGGGTCGTTTTGTGCCCCAACAACTTGCTGACCCGTTCGATGGGAACTCCAGCGAGAAGCATCTCGACGGCAAATGTGTGGCGGAAACGATGGGAGAGCATTTCTTCCTTGCTGTGCGAAACCCCCGCCTTGTCGAACACCTTGCGGAACAGGACTGAAAACTCACAGACAATGGATGTCTTTTTCAGCCGCTCGGGATTCCAGAAAAAGTAGTCGGGGTGATCGTTGGTTNNCAATGGGACGAAAACCTCGACGTTCGTCTTGTTGCGTCTTCGTGTCAGATTGTTGTCGTCGCCGAGGGCATCACGCCTGAGCGTGGCGGCGTCCATGCACGCCAGACCGCTCCATCGCATTAGCAAGATGATGGTCTTGACACGATAGGCGACTTCTTGCGAGAACTCGCAGTTGTCAGTCGCCGCCAAAAGCCGCTGCATGTCTCCCTGCGTGAGCGGCTGGACTTGGTTGTGCTCTGAAGGTAGCGATTTCAGTTTCGCACTTGGGTCAACTTCGATGAGGTCAGTGCGGAATGCCCATTTGGAGAACGTTTTGGACACCGCCCAGTGCACGGCAGGACTGGAACTCTTCGCCTTGAACGTCCATGTGTTACGCCACTCGGTCAGCAACCGAGCAGTGACATCCTTGAGCAGAATGATCCCCTGTGCGTTAGCATAGTCCCGCAGCCGAGTGATCATTCGCCGAGCCTTATCGACTGTGGGCTTGGCGAGAGACCGCTGATTCATGTCGCTTAGGTAAAGATCGACAGCCGACTGGATGGTGATGTGGTCTGGCTTCTTTAGAGGCTCNNCGCAGCCAGAGCGGGCATTTGCAACGCTTGAACTGCCCAGTTCCCCTCTCCCTTGATTTTGAGCATTTGCTCGAATGCCTCGCGTAAACCGAAACCGTCATACGTCTTTCCCCATGACCTTCAATACTGAGAGAACTCCCGAAACCTCCGGTTCAAAGGGTTCGGCAGTACAAAAGCAGTACAAA
>PMXH01000545.1:0-8067 GCA_003165855.1 Acidobacteriaceae bacterium
ATGATGATGCCGCGCGTCCAAACAGTAAGTTCCGTGTAACTCATGATCAACCCTCGTTATTACTCAGGAGATGTGGCTTAGTAGATGCGTCAGAGCACAAATTCCCGGCGCTATTGCTCAGCATGCTCGCTTTTTTCAATTGCTTGGGACTGCCACGATCGGACTCAAGGACCGCCAGAAAATCGCTCCGCAAAACTACGAAAGGCGGGACGCGCGTGCCGTCCTGAAATTCCACAATNNCTCGCCTTCTTGAAAACTTCGCGCAGCGCCCTCTCGGATTCGCCCAACCACTTCGAGTACAGTTGCGGTCCATCAATAGCGATGAGCGGGAGCTCCTTTTCACCGGAGAGCGCCCGCGCCATGGCCGTCTTCCCCGTGCCCGACGGCCCTGTCAGCAGGATGCCCCGCGGCGGCGCCAGTCCAACCTGTTCATAGATCTCGTCGCGCATGTGGGAGTGCTCGATGACGGCATCGAGCAGGCGTTTTACATCGTGGAGACCTCCGAGAGATGCGAACGTCGATGCGCTTTTCTCTATAAAGAATTCTCGAGTCGCGCTGGGCTCGACTTCCTTCAAACCGGCGAGAAAGTCGTCGCGCGTAACCTGCAGCGCTCCCAGTTCAGCCGAGGCAGCGCCGTCGGTCTCGAGTGGAAATGCGGAGAGGAAACCGCGCAAGGCAATCATGCCGACTTCCTGTCCCAGCGCTTCGAGGTCGGCGCCGACGAACCCGTGGGAATGCTCGGCGATCTCCCGCAAATCGACGTCCGGCGCGAGGGGCATTGCGCGGGTGTGGATCCTGAGGATTTGTAGCCGTGCTTGCGTATTCGGAACACCGATTTCGATTTCGCGATCGAAGCGGCCCGGACGCCGCAGCGCCGGGTCCAGCACCTCGGGGATGTTGGTCGCACCGATGACGATGACCTGTCCGCGCGCGACAAAGCCATCCATCAAGCTGAGAAGCTGCGCCACGACTCGCTTTTCGACCTCACCGGCCACTTCCGTGCGCTTGGGAGCCACGGCATCGATCTCGTCGATGAACAGGATCGCGGGCGCGTGGCGTGCCGCTTCTTCGAAGACCTCGCGGAGCTTGGCTTCGCTCTCGCCGTAGAACTTCCGCATGATCTCAGGGCCGTTGAGGTGAATGAAGTGCACGCGGCTCTCGGCCGCTACGGCACGCGCCAACAGGGTCTTGCCGGTACCTGGCGGACCGTAGAGCAGAACGCCCTTGGGTGCGAGGATCCCTAAGCGCTCGAAGATGCGCGAGTACTTCAGCGGCAGCTCGATCATCTCGCGTACCCGCGCCACTTCACGCTCCAAGCCGCCGATATCTTCGTAGGAAACCGCCGGAGCGCGCGCTACCGTCTGGTCGCCTTCCACGACCCGGATGTCGGTGCGCTTTCCAATTACTACCGGTCCCGAGGGAATCGTGCGCACAACCTGGAAGTTCACCGCCTTGGCAAATGTCGGTACCCGCACCACGCAGCCCGCGATGACCGGAACGCCCACCAGATCCTCGAGCATTCGGTCGGGTGCGATGGTCGCAGGCGCGGCCCCTACCCACAACGGCGAGAGTCGAACGGCCACCGCTTGTTCGCTCTCGACGCGCGCCACAGTAACCTGCTCTTGCAATCCCGCGCTGCAATTACTGCGGCAGGTGCCGTCGATCTGGATCATGCCTTCGTGTCCGTCGTCGGAAAGCTCGGCACGCGCAACTCCGGCTGTGCCGCCGGTGATCCTTAGCACGTCGCCGGCTCGGGCACCGGCGCGCAGCAGGTCGGCTGGCGCCAGTCGCGCAACGGCGTGGCCAATGTCTTCGACGCGCGCCTCTGCAATCCGCAGTTTCAGCGTTGCCGCGGGAGAGGGTGGCGTGACTTCCTTGTTCACGTGACCCGCATCGCGACACGCGGTGGCCACACCGGCCACGTCATTTGCCAGGTCAGTCAATTCTGATGATCCCCAGATTCGCAGGCCCGACGGCCTGCCTTCTACGCTAGCGGATGTACCGCCAGATCCAACGCAACGCGATCGCAATCCCACATGATTGCGAATCGTGAACAGCCGGATTACAGAAGAGACCTCCGTTGCTGAGAACTCGTCTGTTCAAAACTCGTCAAGCACGATTTCTTCGACGTCTTCAATGTGCCGCCGCATCGCCGCTCCCGCGGATTCGCCATCCTTACGCTTAATCGCAGCTAGAATCCGCCGGTGGCCGACCAACGATTTCTTGGGGCGTCCTTCCACCTGCAAGGAGCGTTCCCGCGTATCGCGCAGAAGGTCCATCAGAATGTCGAGCACCTTCAGCACCACACTATTGCCGGAAGCCAAAGCGACGCTGTAATGGAACTCCGCATCTTCGGCGATGGTCGTTTCTCCGCGAGACAGCTTTCCTTCTTGCCGCTGCAGAATTTCTTCCATCTCTGAGATTTCGTCCGGAGAAGCATGCGTCGCGGCGCGCGCCGCCAGCGGCGGTTCCAGCATCTTGCGAAAATCCAGAAGCTCACTCACCAGTTCCCGCCGCCGCTTCAGCGCGTCGGCAAAGGGATTGATCAACGATTCGGATGAGGTTTCGCGAACGATCGTCCCAGCGCCTTGACGCGGTTCAACCAGGCCCATCAATTCCAGGCCCCGAATCGCGTCTCGAATGGAACTGCGGCTTACTTGAAGCATCTCGGCAAGTTCGCGCTCCGAAGGAAGTTTGTCCCCAGGTTTCAATTTCTTCAGGATCAAACGTTCAATCTGCCTGGCGACTTCTTCGTAGACTTTGTTCTTTCGAACCGCCTCGAAGTCGGATTTGACCGCAGTTGCCAACTTTGCTCTCCAAGTGGTCTGATAAGTGGACCAGCGAACCAGAGGAGTATACCCCCCTTGTCAAGTCCCTAGCAAATATTTTTGTGCGGCAAAAGAAAAGGCTTCCGGATGGCCTTCTTTCGCTTCGTCCGCATCATTGTGGACGCTGCCGTGCTGCGCATTCTGCCAATAACCTAGTGCAGTTGTAAACCGTCCGGGTGCAAGTCATCGGCAGCCCCACGCGCTCCCCTAATTCCACGACCGCGCCCACTAAAGCTTCCAATTCCATTGGCCGCCCGGCTTCTAGGTCCTGCAACATTGAGGTCTTGTGCTCTCCAACTTTTTCCGCGCCGGCGATTCTTTGGTCGATGGAAATAGGTAACTCCATGCCTAATTTGCTGGAAACCTGCTCAACTTCCTGCATGATACTTCGAATCACCAGGGCAGTACCAGGATCGCGTGCTATCTGCGCCAGCGTGGCGCGCGTCAGTGCGCTGACGGGATTGAAAGAAGCGTTCCCCAGAACCTTTACCCAAATCTCGTGCCGGATGCGAGTGGTCACCGGACAACGGAAACCGGAGGCGATCAGCGCTTCAGCAATCGCACGGATGCGATCAGACCGTGTGCCGTCGGGTTCACCGAGAGTGATTCGATTGCCCTCGGTATGTTGGATCACTCCTGGTTCAGCAATCTCCGTAGCGAAGTAAATGATGGAACCGACGACACGCTGCGCTTCGATGGCTGACGAAATTACACCGCCGGGATCAACCCGCTCCAGGCACAATCCTTCCCATTCACCGCCGAAACCCTGAAAGTACCACCACGGAATTCCGTTCTGGGTGCTGACCACCGTGGTGTCTGCGCCCAGCACAGGCCTTAACTGAGGCGCAAGTTGTGGCAGGGCGTGCGCCTTCACACCAAGAAAGACGACGTCTACCGGGCCGACTTCTTCAAGAGAGCTGGCGATCGTAGGCCGCGCAATGAAATCTCCGTCGTTGCTCTTTACTTGCACGCCGTGCTCCTGCATGGCGCGAAGATGCGGCCCGCGCGCGAACAGCGTTACATCCAGCCCGGCGTGCGCCATGCGCGCACCAATGTAGGCTCCGATTGCCCCCGCCCCGGCGATCAGGAATCTCATTGTTGATCGTCCGTGAGCGCGGTGGCGACAGCGCGGCGGCGAATTTTTCCGGTCGCGGTGGTGGGGATGCTGTCCACAAGATAGATCTTCTTAGGGCATTTATACTCTGCCAGGAGTTCGCGGCAGTGCTTGATAAGTTCTGCCTCGGTGGCTCCGTGGCGCTCGTGCAAAACCACGGCGGCAGCCACTTCTTCGCCCAGGGTGGGATGCACGCAGCCAAACGTCACCGCCGCCGCGACTGCAGGATGCCTCAGTAAGACCTCATCGACTTCGTGCGGCGCGATGTTTTCCCCTCCACGAATGATGATGTCTTTGATGCGGCCGGTTAAATGCAAATAGCAGTCCGAGTCCAGGAAGCCTTGGTCGCCGGTGCGGAACCATCCATTCACAAAAGCTCGAGCGTTGGCTTCGGGATTGTTTTCGTATCCCCGAAATACATTCGCCCCTTGGATTGCGATCTCGCCCCGCTGGTTGGTCCCGAGATGATTGCCTTCCGCATCCATGATGCTGATGCGCAGGCCGATTCCGACTCCGACGGAACCCGGCTTCCGGTGTCGCGGGGGCAGAGGATTCGAGGTCATCTGGTGAGCCGCTTCGGTCATACCGTAGGCTTCCACGAAGGGCACGCCAAAGACATCCTCGATCTTGCGAATGAGTTCCGGCGACAAAGGCGCACTGCAGGAACGGAGGAAGCGCAGTGTTGCAGCCTCTTCGGGTTTGTGCCGGCTACGAGCCATCAGAAGCTGGTGCATCGTGGGCACTCCGGAATACCAGGTCACGCGATTTTCGCGCACCGTCCGCCAGAAAGAAAGCGCGTTGAATTTTGTGGGCACAACCACGGTGCCACCGGAAAGCAGAGTTGCCATGGTTGAGCCAATCAACCCATGAATGTGGAACAGCGGCATGATACAAAGCGAAACATCTTCTCCGGTTAGTTCGTAAGTGTTTGCGATGTTTGCCGAGGAGACCGCCAGGTTGAAATGCCGCAAGGGCACGCGCTTCGGACGGCCGGTGCTTCCGCTGGTGTGCAGGACCAGTGCGATGTCGTCGGCAGTAGGCTCGCTTGCGGTAACGCCGGTTGGCGCGTCGATCAAACGAACTTCGCCCTTCTCGCTCATTTCCACCGAGAGCACTGGGATCTTCCGGTCCTTCGCCGCGGTGCGCACGAACTCGGCACCCACCGGAGGGCAAAGCAGGATTCGCGCATTGGTGTCCCCTAGAAAGAAATGAAACTCCTCATAGGGATACGCGGGATTCAATGGGGCTGCAGTGCCCGCGATGGAAGCTGCGAGAAAGCTGACAATCGCCGGCAATCCGTTCGGCAATGCGATCGCCACAGCATCGCCACGGCGTATGCCGGCGGAAGCCAAAGCATTTGCCATCGCCAGGACCTGCTGCCGCAGTGAATCGTACGTGACACGGATTCCAAGCTCGGGAACGACAATCGCCGTGTGACTATCGGCGAATTGCAGAACATCAAGAAGCGTTTCTACCGACTTTAGTCTCATTCGTTCTCGCCTGTTGCGAGGGGCGTTGGATAATTGGGCGATCTTATCCGTTGTCCTCTGTTGTCCGTCAAACGAAGGGAAAATGGCGGAACTCTTCCGCCTTTCGTCACCCACTTAGGAAAAGTGGCTATGAGTCTAGATCGAATAGCCCGCTGCACTCAAGGCGTTCTTGAACTCCTTCAGAAAAAACTGCACGTTGTCTTCAGTGGCCAACGGTCCCATCACACCGATGCGGAAAACTTTGCCTGCCAGCGGTCCGAACCCGCCGGCGATCTCAATGCCCGGGCCGTCCAAAAGACGTCTGCGCACTTTGGCCTCGTCCACGCCTTCGGGCACGCATACAGTGTTCAGGGTTGCGATTCTATGCGCTTCGGGAACGTGCATGCGAAGACCCATCGACTCAATGCCTTTCACAAACGCTCGATTGCAACGGCGATGCCGCTCCCAGCGATTCTCGATTCCTTCCTCGCTGATCACCATGAGCGCTTCGCGCAAAGCGTAGAACATGGAGATCGGGGCGGTGTGGTGGTAGCGGTGAGACACCGTCGAGTAATCGTGAATCAGCTTGAGATCGAGATACCAACTGCGGGACGGAGTCGTGCGGGCGCGCAGGAAATCCATCGCCCGCTGCGACATCGCCATCGGGGACAANNGTTTTGTCGAACTCTACCGGCACTCCCCCCAAAGAAGTGACGCAGTCCGCGATTACCAGAGCACCAGCATCGTGAGCGGCGGCACAAATCGCGTGGCCCGATTGCAATGCGCCCGTCGAGGTCTCGGCATGAACATAGGCCACAACCTTCGGCTTCTCACGGGCGATGAACCCTCTGGCTTCCTCGTCCGTGTAGGTCTCGCCCCATGCCTTCTCAAAGCGCACGACGCTCGCGCCCTGACGCTTCGCCATCTCGGTAAGGCGGTCGGAGAAATATCCGTTTGCGAATACGGCAAGCTTGGCTCCGGGCTCCACAAAATTAACCACCGCAGCTTCCATGCCCGCGCTGCCGGTGCCGGAGATGACTAGCGTGGCTCCGTCGTTCGTCCCGAACGCTGTCTTCAGTAACTGCTGAACGTCTCCCATGACCTGGATGAAGTACGGGTCGAGGTGTCCGACAATCGGCTTCGACAGCGCCTCATAGACGCGCGGATGAACCATGCTGGGTCCAGGCCCGAACAGGTAGCGGCGAGGCGGTTGCAGGGCGGGGAACTGAAGTGCGGTTGGCTGTTCGATGGCGCTCATAAGTCCTCTTTTCCGGTTAAAACATGTAGTCGTTAAGATATTACGGTACTGAGCGGACAATCTCAGAATTCGCCCCGAACCGTAATGGCCGGCCTAGACCGGCGAATGGTGTCCCTGCACAATCATTTCCTCGGCGATGCGGCGGGCTTCGGGGAGTGTCGCTGCCGCCGCGCGATCAATTTCTGCCGGCAGGTTCTGCTGGATCTTTGCCAGTTCCTCGTCGAACAATCGCGTGATCAAGGCGGAACTATGTTCAATGGGCTTGCCGTCATCTCCCGGTACTTTCACTTTGTGCCGCACGCGCTGCGCGATCATCAGGCGATAGATACGGTCGGTGGCCAGGTCTTCCATGTAACCATCGAGCAGGCTGGCACCTTTTCCGTTCAGCACTCCGTTGCGATAGCGAATCACGGTGCGCACGGCGGCTCGCGTGCCCGCGAGAGTTGTGGCGCCAATGCCCTTCGGGATTGGCCTTAGGTCAGGATGCGAGTTCGGCAGCTTGGGTCGTTTCGCAATCTGATTGGGATAGGGGAACTGGGCGACTGCGATTTCGTTTTGATCGGGATGTCCGGTCCAGGCTCCATCCATAAGGCAGTCAGCTTCGTTCTTCTTGTCCTGCTTGAGCACCTTCAGAGCGCGCTCGTTCAACTCCGCGTCGGTGCGGCTGGGATAAAGCGCGGTCATTCCTCCGATGGCGTGCGCTCCGTGCTTGTGACAGATTTCCGGCATCAGCGTGCGGAAGTTCTGGAAGAATGGCACATCGTGCGGGATGGTGTTGCGATCCGGCAAAATCCAATTGGGATCCTCGATCATGAAATGAATCAGCGAGGCCATATAATCCCAGCGGCCGAGGTTCAGTCCAAGGCAGTGGTCGCGAAGATTGAAAAGAAATTCCTCCATCTGATACGCCAGCGGATGGGCCTCCACCAGCGCCATGCATTTGATGTAGTCCTGCGGCAGGCCCTTATGTTTGGCGAAAACTTGAAAGAGATCGCGCCACCACAAAGCCTCCTCAGCAGACTCACTCTTAGGGATATACACGGAGAAATTGTGCGGCAACCACGCGGGATCGATCTGATACCAGATCAGGGCCAGATCGAACAGTGAAGCGGAAATGATCTCGCCCTTAATAACTCCACCCTGGCTTATGTGCAAACCGCGAGGCCGCACCCAGGTAACAGTTTTCGAGCGCTGCACGGTAACTTTTTTCTGCCGCTTCTTGTCGTCGTAGCTAAGTTCGTATTTGTATGCGGCGAGGGTGTTCTCAATCGCCAGCATGACGTGCTCCCAGAGGTTCGCCGTAGAGTCTTCCAGGTCAATCATCACGGCCGGAGATCCCGAGTTCAATAGCTTCACCGTCAACTCGCCATCATCTGCGGGGCCGGTCATCTGGTTGCG
>PMXH01000545.1:8140-8264 GCA_003165855.1 Acidobacteriaceae bacterium
TCTGTCGCTTTGAGTGCTAACGCACTGTGATAAAGAAGTACGCGCTCATCGCAAGGCCCACGCCGATCACCACGCCCCGCACTTTGCGGGGATCGGCCTTCTGCGCGTAATGCGCACCGAACCA
>PMXH01000151.1:0-17397 GCA_003165855.1 Acidobacteriaceae bacterium
GGCGAGCAGGCGGTGCTGTGCGGCGGTTTGACGTCGCTGATCAAGAAGGGATTCGAGACGCTCGTGGAAGCAGGCTATGCGCCGGAGATCGCATACTTCGAGTGTCTGCACGAGATGAAGCTCATCGTCGACCTGATCTATGAAGGCGGCCTCAGTCGGATGCGGCATTCGATTTCGAACACAGCCGAGTATGGCGACCTGACACGCGGCGAAAAAGTTGTCGGCGATGCGACGCGGGCCGCGATGAAGAAAACTCTCTCCGACATTCAGGACGGAACCTTCGCGCGCGAGTGGATCAAGGAAAACAAAGACGGCGGCTACCACTTCACCGAGTTGCGAGAGCGCGAGCAGCAGCACCCGATCGAGATCGTGGGCGCACAACTGCGCGGCATGATGAGTTGGCTGCCTGGGAGAGAAGCAAAGAAGCCGGCGGAAGCACCGAAGCCACAACAAAAACAGGTGGTAAATGCTTAAGGGAGCCGAAATCGTTCTGCGGTGCGTGCGCGCCGAAGGGGTGGACCTGGTGTTTGGGTATCCCGGTGGCGCGATCATGCCGTTGTACGACGCACTGGAAGGCAGCGGCATCCGGCATGTGCTGACGCGGCACGAGCAAGGCGCGGTCTTTGCCGCGGAAGGTGTGGCGCGGGTTACGGGAAAAGTTGGGGTCGCGATCGCTACCAGCGGACCGGGAGCGACCAACCTGGTGACCGGCATCGCGGACGCCAAGATGGATTCCGTCCCTTTGGTGTGCATCACAGGGCAGGTACGCAGCGCGCTGATTGGAAGCGATGCGTTTCAGGAGACTGACGTTTTCGGGGTGACGCTTTCGCTCACCAAGTGGAGCCGGCTGGTTCGCACCATTGATGAAATCCCGGAAGTGATCGCGGAAGGCTTCTACTGGGCACGCAGCGGACGGCCGGGGCCGGTGGTGATCGACATCCCCACCGATATTCTGAAAGCGAAGAAGGAATTCTCCGGCCCGGTAAAGTTCACTCCGCACGCCCGGCCCGCGAACGCGCACGCGGAGGGGGCTTTCAACGACACGATTGTGGCCTTGCTGCAACGCGCAAACCGTCCGGTAGCGCTGGTGGGTGCAGGGGCAAAGCTTTCGGGAGCGATTCCGGAACTGCGGCGACTGCTCGACGATTTGAATGTTCCCACGTTTGCCACGGTGCACGGATTGGGCGCGGTTCCACCGCAATCTCCGTATTACCTGGGCATGGTGGGCATGCACGGGACGCGCGCCGCCAACCACGCTCTGCACGAGACTGATTTGCTGCTGGTTTTCGGAGCGCGTCTGGATGATCGCGTGACTGGCGATCCCACGCGCTTTGCACCTCATGCCAAGATCGTCCACTTTGAAATTGATCCGGCGCAGCTTGACCGGGTGCGCGCCTGTGAGTTGCCGGTAATCGGAAATCTCGCGGAGACAATTCCGGCATTTCACGCCGAGCTACGCCACGCTTCCCTGCCTGATTGGAGCGGCTGGCGCGCGGTAGCCTGCGGACCCGAGCGGGCAGAGCTTGATCCGCGAGGATTGGCGCAGCCGACGATCCGCTTCCTCGATGAACTCTTCAGCCGCCTGCCGCAGGACAACGTTGTGATTGCAGACGTGGGTCAGCACCAGATGTGGGCGGCACAGCGTTACCGTTCTTCGTCGCCGCGCGGCTTCGTTACTTCCGGTGGCCTGGGAGCGATGGGTTTCGCCTTACCCGCCGCAGTGGGCGTGCAACTGGCAAAGCCAGAGACGTGCGTGCTCTGCGTTTCCGGCGATGGCGGGTTCCAGATGAACATTCAGGAACTCGCAACAGTGCACCGGCTCGGCCTGCCTATAAAAATGGTGATCGTGGACAACAAATATCTGGGCATGGTGCGGCAGTGGCAGCAGCTTTTTTATGAGCGCAACTATGCCGAGACCGATCTCAGCGATAACCCGGACTTCGTCGAGATTGCGAAGGCTTACAAGATTCACGGATGGCGGCTGAATGAGGCCGCCATGGCGGAGTATCCGGTGTCGGCCGAAACTGGAGATCTCATCGAGAATTTCCTGCGCTCGCCGCATGCGGAGTTGCTGGTGTTTGATTGTCATCCCGAGGCGAACGTTTATCCCATGGTTCCGGCGGGAGCGGCGCTTTCGGAGATGGTGTTTGAGGACAAGGGCATTGAGTAATTTGGTAATCGGGTAATTTTGTAATTTTAAACACCTGACGGACGCCGCAGGTTTTCAAATTACAAAATTACCAAATTACTCAATTACAAATTCTGCTTGAGGGAGCTAACATGCAGGTCTTTCACATTCGCTATCGCAACGCGCAAGGCGCATTGATGCGCATCCTCAACGCGGTTTCCCGCAGAGGGCTCGATCTTCCATCGGTGCACGCCGAGGCCGCCGGTGCGGACCACACAGTCACTTTGCTGATCGAGGTCACGCACAAGCAGATCGGCCAGCTTTGCCGCGAGTGGTACGGGATCGTGGATGTGATTGACGTACGTTCCAGCGCGGCCTTGCAGGAGCAGGTACAGGTGCATGGAGAAGCGGCGTGGGCGCCACTTCCGCCAGCTTCGGCGAGCCTTGCGGAGCAGTCGGCGCGCGCGGCGTTGGCTTAAAGTTTGGAGTCAGGATCGAGAGTGTCAGCAGCGTGATGCCTCTGGGCGAGCGTCATGCGATTGGGGAACCTGCGGTTGGAGTGCGGTCTCCTGGAATCACTTTGGCCGCGGGTTCCCCGTTTTTGCCGCGCGTAGGTTCTTTCGCCCGCACCTTCGCCCAGTCTCTGTTGTAATCTTTCATCATGGATCTCAAGCATCGCAGCCACGGAATCACCGACGGGCGCGACCGGGCTCCGGCGCGTGCCATGTTCAAGGCTATTGGTTTCACCGACGCCGACTTGCGCAAGCCCCTGATCGGCGTGGCCAATACCTGGATCGAAACCATGCCNNACCATCGCCATTTCCGACGGCGAAACCATGGGCACCGAAGGCATGCGGGCGTCGCTGGTGAGCCGCGAGTTGATCGCCGATTCCATTGAACTCGTCTGCCGCGGGCAATTGTTCGACGCGGTGGTGTGCGTGGTGGGCTGCGATAAAACGATTCCCGGCGCCGCGATGGCGCTGGCGCGGATGGATCTTCCCGGTTTCGTGCTCTATGGCGGCACCATCGCCGCGGGCAGCTATCGCGGCAAGGATGTCACCATTCAGGATGTGTTCGAGGCCGTGGGCGCCAACGCGGCTGGAAAGATGACCGACCAGGAATTGCATGATCTGGAGAACGTGGCCTGCCCCGGCGCCGGGGCCTGCGGCGGCCAATACACGGCGAACACCATGTCCACTGTGATGGAGATGATCGGGCTTTCTCCCATGGGCTTTAACAGTGTGCCTGCGATGGATGCTGCGAAGGATCAGGTGGCGTTCGACTGCGGCAAGGTAGCGCTGAATTTGCTCGAGAAAGGAATACGCCCGCGGCAGATTCTGACCCGCGATGCATTTGAAAATGCCATCGCATCCGTGGCCGCGACCGGCGGATCCACCAATGCGGTTCTGCATCTGCTGGCCATCGCGCGGGAAGCCGAGGTCGATCTGGAAATTGACGACTTCCAAACGGTGAGTGAGCGCACGCCTCTGCTCGCCGATTTGAAACCCTCCGGGCGCTTTGTAGCCGCAGACATGCACCGCGCCGGCGGCGTGCCCTTGCTGGCCCAGAGACTGCTGCGCGGAAATCATCTCCACCCTGCGGCGAAAACCGTGACCGGCCGTTCCATTGAGGCCGAGAGCGAGAGCGCGATCGAAGCCCCCGGCCAAGAAGTGATCGCGCCGTTGGACAAACCACTGAAGAAAACCGGAGGGCTGGTCGTACTGAAGGGAAATCTCGCGCCCGAAGGCTGTGTCGCCAAGATCAGCGGGCATGAGCGGTTGGAGCAGCGCGGTCCGGCGCGGGTCTTTGAATCGGAAGAAGACGCCATGACCGCGGTCACCAGCAAGAAAATTAAGTCTGGCGATGTCGTCGTCATCCGCAACGAGGGGCCCAAAGGCGGACCCGGCATGCGCGAAATGTTGAGCGTTACCGGCGCCATTGTGGGTGAGGGATTAGGATCCTCGGTGGCGCTGTTGACCGACGGCCGTTTCAGCGGCGCTACGCACGGACTGATGGCCGGCCACGTCTCGCCGGAAGCCGCGCTGGGCGGGCCGATCGCTGCCGTGCGCGATGGCGACATCATTCGCTTCGATATCCGCCAGCGCGTTTTGGAAGTGGAGATCAGCGACGAAGTTCTGCGCCAGCGTATGAAAGAATGGAAGCCGCCAAAGCCCCGCTATCCCACTGGCGTGTTCGCCAAGTATGCGGCGCTGGTGTCGTCGGCGTCCCAGGGAGCGATCACGCGACCGCCGAAATGAAGTCTTTCCTCTGAATGAAACTGAATCTAAAACAGGTAAGGGAGCGGCATTGGCCGCTCCCTTTGTTTTTCGGCAGGTTATTCCAACCACACACTCCCCGCCAATCATCCCCCTACTGCGCGCAGCCGGAACTGAACCCCGTGAGGATGTTGGCTACGGCTGAGATAGCGCAGTCATAGGCTGCGCCGGTCGAGTCGTAGGAGTTGTATTGCTGTGAAGCGGACTGGTTGGAATTGACGAAGGTGTTGTAGTCGAGCGTGTCGACATGCTGCCCGGCATTTTCGAGAAAACTCGAATAGGTGGTTTTGCCGGCCTGAGTTGTGTTGGCGGTGAGCTGGTAAGTCTGCTTGGCGGTGGTGGTGACGCTGGTGTCGCCGTTGGAGAGCACCACCTCCGAGATGTTAACCGTCAGCGGGAAAGTAAAGTTCTGGTAGTTGACGACAGTTGTTGCACCCGGTTGGGAGATCGTGGTGTAGGAGCCTAGGGTCGTGCCTTCGGAGATATCCTGCACGTACTTCGTTCCAGTAATGTCGAAGCTTTGGTTATTCGAGAAACTGGCGGTCTGGGAAACTTTTGTCGTCACCTTGCCTTTTGAAGTATTGGCGTAGCCCGAAATCACAAAGCTGCGATTCGAAGCAACCTTCACCGTGCCTGTGATGAAGGTAGGCTGCACGTTGAGGTTCTCGGTGACCACGGGAGATGGCCCCGTCAGCGTGTTTTGAGTGACCGCGCCGGTAACCTCGGTTGAGCCCGGATCGAGATAGAGCAGCAACGATGCGGTCGCCGAGAAATAGCTGTCGGCGTTGTAGACGCTGAGCGACACTGTGTGCGGCTGGCCGTTGCTGAGCAGTCCTGCGAACGGCGTAAGGTTCACGCGGTAAGGAGTGAAGTTCAGAGTCTGCACGCCGGGAATCGGTAACCACAAGAAAGGATCGATGCCTCCGGTGAAGATCCACGGGAATACCGGCGCTAGGCCGGCCGGCTGGCCGTCGATGGTGATCTCAGTCTCGCGGAAGGCTGTGTTGCCACAGCTCTCCAGTTCAGACGCAACGTCGTTGGGCACGCAGGTATACCAGAATTCATCATTCGACTGGCTTTGCGCGTAGACATCCAGGTATGCGTTTTGCACGTTCGTGGGAAAAGTGAACGTGCCGGCAAGCGTGCTGGAAGTGGAGCTCAGCGTCACCGTGCCGCCCGAAGGCCCGGCGGACAGCGGCAGCACCACGTTGGCCGTTAACGGCTCGGTTTGGCCCTTGGCGAGCGGATAAAACTCCAGCGATGCCGAAGCATAGATGGTCGACGTGAGCCCGCAGCACAAAGTATTGCCGATATCGGCCTGACCGGATTGCGCAGTGTAGAAGATCGAACTGTAGTCGGTAAGATCGTTTTCGATATGCCACGACGGACCAATATTCGAGGGCTCGGCGGTGGTGCCGAAATAGATATTCACCGGACCCAGCCAGAAATTCGCGGTGCGGTCATATTGAATGCCGGCATTCAGGTTGATGTCCGCCTCAAGCACCACCTTGGCCCAGGGGCCGGGACAGGCGGAGGGCGGAGTAAAAGTAAAATTCTCCACATTGAAATCGAAGAACTGTGCGTCGCTGAACAACTGCACCACACACGGCGTGGTGGTTGGACGGATCACATTCGGATCGGCGCTTACCGTGTTCGCAGAACCGATCACATAAGGGCCAGAAGCGGAAGCGAGAGGAACCAAAACCGCGGCAAGCAATAGAAGCGGAAGAATATTCCGGGCGAAGCGGGCAGTGCGGGTCATGCGAAGTCCTCCTGGGGATGGCAAAAGCCGCGCCCATCTTGGCGTTTCAGGAACACAAGCGGAAGGAAGCGGCGTTAGCGCGAAAGTATTACGCGTTCGCCGGAACGTGTCAACCGAAGAAGAAAGTCTCTANNTCCCCCGGCAGAGACACAACTCAGAACCATTTAAGGCATTGCAAAGTATGGCCGCTCATAGCGAGCCTCTCGCGCCGAAGAAGCGTCTGGATTCGTGGAAAGAAATTGCCGCGTTCTTCGGCCGCGACGAGCGAACGGTTAAGCGTTGGGAAAAAGAGCGCGGATTGCCCGTGTACCGGGTGCCGGGAAGCGCTCGCGGTGGTGTGTTCGCCTACGCGGAGGAACTGGCGGAGTGGCTCAAAGCTCCCAACCACGTTCTGGATTTTGCCGCAGTCTCGGCCGAAAATCCTCCGCCGGATGGCGATCCGATCCAGACCACTGTGGCCGACTTACCGGAGACTACGATCCCGGCTGACGTTCCATTTTCCGCTCCAGTCCTTGCCCCTGCGCCAGTACCGTCCCGTCTAGCGGCAGCCAAGCCTTTCCTCTGGCTCGTACCCCTGGCAATGATTGCCGGCTCCTTTCTTGTCTTTTCCTTCAGCCATCGCGAGCCCCGGTTTAAGAATGCACTCGCCGCCCCCCACGTGCCCGCCGCCGAAGCTCAGGATCTCTACCTCAAAGGCCGCTACTATTTCGAAAAGCGCACACCCGCGGATTTGAACCAGGCCGTGGATTTNNCCCGCCGATCTAAACCAGGCCGTGGATTTCTTTACGCAGGCAATCGTGCACGATCCCGGCTATGCGGCGCCCTATGTAGGCCTCGCCGACACCTACAACCTGCTTCGGGAGTACAGCGCGATGCCTCAGGAAGAGGCGTTTCCGCGGGCGCTGGCCGCCGCCAGCAAGGCGGTGGAGCTCGATCCCAATTCCGCTGAAGCCCACAACTCTCTGGCCTTTGCCAGCTACTGGGGATTCTTTGATGCGGCCACAGCCGACCGCGAGTTCAAGCGCGCCATCGAACTGGACGCAACCTTGCCCCGCGCCCACCACTGGTATGCCACCTTCCTCGTCGCGATTCAGCGCAACCAGGAAGCCCTGGTGGAAATCGAGCGGGCTCGGCAGCTCGATCCTTCTTCTACACCCATCCTTGCCGACAAGGGATTGATTCTCGCCGCATCCGGAAAGACAGAGACAGCCAGAGCGCTGCTGACCCAGATCGCAGCCTCCCAGCCCGAGTTTGTCCCGCCGCACAGGTATCTGGCCCAGGTGATTTATTTTCCCGAAGGAAATTATCCGGGATACCTCGAGGAAATGGGGAAGGTTGCGCATCTGCGCCACGACGCCAACGCGGAGAAAAACATCGAGGCGGAGCAGAAAGCCTACAAGAGCGGCGGCCAGCGCGGACTGTTCGAACAGCGGCTGGCGGCCGCGCGGGAATCGTTCGACCACGGAAAAGGGTCAGCCTTTGACTTGGCCGCCGCCTACGCCGACCTGGGGCAGAAAAGCGACGCCTTAAAGTCTCTTGAAATCGCCTACCAGCGGCACGACCTCCTGCTCACCAATCTTCCCTCCAGCAGCACGTTTCAGTCGATGCATCAGGATCCCGAGTTTCGCGAGCTGGTCGCTAAAATCGGCCTTCCGCCTGTAAAGTGAGCAGCGGTAACCATCCAACTCCAGGCCCAGACCTCAGCGAAGATCATCCGCGACCAGAACTTCGCTCCGGGGAGATCGACGGGATACTTCGTTTCTTCCCGCGTTGCCTCTTTGCACTTGCTGAGCCAGGACCGGGGTCCTTGAGAAGATCGGCGAGCGTGGTGTTATCGAGGATATTCGCCGCCGCGTCTCGCACATCCAGGAAAACTTGATACAGGGCGCGATGATCGTCATCCCGCAGGATAAGGCTTCGCAGTTGATCCGCGTCGCCCAACGGCGCCAGCGGGCCATCAATCAGCCGGACGATCTCGCCGATTCGTATCTCCGAAGGAGCACGGCGCAATTTGTAGCCGCCTTTTGCGCCCCGTACGCTTTCCACCATGCGGGCATTCCGCAGTTCAACCAGGATCAACTCCAGAAACTTTTCCGGCAGATCCCCTTCGGAGGCGATGTTTCGAATCTTGACAACCTCGTGTTGATCCTGACGCGCAAGCGTCATCATCGCCTGTAGCGCATAGAGTCCCTTTTGCGAGATCTTCAATCTCGTGACCTTTCCAGTCCGTGCCTTGGAGCCCGATGAAGCCCCCATAGTATCCTCTCCCACGTCCGAAAGTCCCGTAGATTTCGTCACCCAACTTTGGCGGGGAACGTTCGACTGTGTAAACTAGCTTCGCGATGAGATTTCTCCCCCCGTCGATTGCTGTGCGCCGTTCTTTTCTACGGATATTCCTGGCCGTTCTCATCGTGGGTTCCCTCCCGGCCAGTTTTGCTTCTGCCTACAAAGCCCATCCGAAGCTGGTTGTGGTGGTCGTGATCGATCAGTTTCGCGGCGACTATCTCGAGCGCTACCGCGATCAGTTCGGCGAAGGCGGATTCCGTCTTCTCCTCGATCACGGCGCCAACTTCACGGACTGCAACTACGACTATGCCAACACCCGCACCGCGCCTGGCCACGCCACGCTCTTCACCGGCGCCTACAGCAATGGTCACGGCATTGTGGCGAACGAATGGTGGGATCTAAAGAAAAAGAAAATGGTCACCTCGGTGGAGGACGACGATACCAAGCTTGTCGGCATTGCCGAAGACAAGACCGGGGCATCGCCGCACAACCTTCTCGCTGACACTCTGGGGGACGAACTCAAACTTGCTACGCAAGGGCAGGCGCGAGTCTTCAGCCTTTCGCTGAAAGACCGCGCTGCCGTGCTGCCCGGCGGCTTCGCAGCCGATGCCGCTTACTGGATCGATCCGAAAAGCGGCGCGTGGGTGACTTCCACTTACTATCGCCACGACTTGCCTAAGTGGGCGCAGGATTTCAACGCCGGCAGTCGGGCGGCGAAATATTGGGATCGGGACTGGAAGAACACGAACGGAGACACACTGCGTTCGACCGCGCATCGCAAGAGTAAAGACGGTTCCGACGCGGGCTTCTACGAGGTCGTCGGGTCCACTCCCTTCGCCAATGAGTACGAACTGGAATTCGCCAAGGAATTAGTTGTCTACGAAAATCTCGGCGCCGGGCAGGCTACCGATTTGCTCGCCATCAGTCTTTCCGCGAACGACATTCTCGGCCACCAGGTCGGTCCCGATTCGCCAGAGATGGCCGCCATGGCGCTCGCGCTCGATCGTGAACTCGCCGACTTCTTCAGCTTCCTCGGCCATCAGGTCGGCCTCGCGAACGTGTGGATCGCTCTCTCGGCGGACCATGGTGTTTCGGCGTTGCCCGATGCCGCGAAGAAGCTCCGCATTCCCGCCGCCAATCTGGACGCGGGCAAACTCGAAGCGCAAATCAATAGCGCTCTGACGGCGAAGTTTTCTCCCGGTCACGCCGCCGCCTACATCAAGCTCGATTATCCGTTGGCGTGGCTCGACCACGATGCCTTCGCCGCCGCTCACCTCAAGGAGCGCGACGCCGAATCCGCCGTCGGCGAAGCAATGAAGCAGGCCGGACTGCGCGACTACTTCACCAAGTCACAACTCGCGGAAGGCGAAGTCCCCGCGACCGCTCTCGGCAGAAAGTTCTTGAACAGCTACTCACCCGAAGGCGGCTGGTATGTGATGGGAGTCCCGGAGCCCTACACCGTCGGCCCCGCGAGAGGTACGGACCACGCTTCGCCCTACACTTACGACACGCACGTGCCGCTGGCTTTCTATGGACTGCCGTTTCGAACGGGCACGTATCGCTCCCACGCCGAACCGGTCGATCTCGCAACCACGCTAGCGTCGCTGCTCGGCATCAATGCTCCCACGCATGCCGTAGGACGCGTGCTTACCGAGGCGATTGCCCCGCCTCATCAGGCAGAGAATGCTGCGCGATCTCCGAATGCTGGTTCCCCCAATCCTGGATCTCCTAATGAAGGAGCGCCGCGGTGACGTCCTCCTCCGAAAACGGCGGCAAGTCCTCTCTCGATCTCAGCGTGAGCTTCGCTGGCGTCGAGCTCAAGAATCCCATCATCGCGGCCAGCGGAACCTTCGGCTACGGCGTCGAGTTCGAGGATGTGGTCCATCTCGACAAGCTGGGTGGATTCGTGGTCAAAGGTCTCTCCCGTGAGCCGATGATCGGCAATCCGCCGCCGCGCCTGTGGGAAACCGCTGCCGGCATGCTCAACGCCATCGGCCTGCAGAACATCGGCGCAGCGGCGTTTCTCGAGGAGAAGCTGCCCAAACTCCGGCAGATCAAGAACATCGTGGTGTTGGCCAACGTCTTCGGCTACACCCGCGAAGACTACGAAAGAACCATCGAGATCCTCAACGACGGCGAAGGCATTGCCGCTTACGAACTGAACGTCTCCTGCCCCAACACGGCGCACGGCGGCCTGCAATTCGGCAGCGATCCCCGCTCCCTCGATGAAGTTGTGACCACGGCAAAACGCGCCGCGCGTCGGCCATTGATCGTCAAGCTCTCACCCAACGTGACCAGCATCGCGCAGATGGCTCACATCGCGCAGGAGGCGGGCGCTGACGCCATCTCGCTGGTCAACACTTTCGTGGCCATGGCCATTGACGCCGACACGCGCAAGCCGCGCATCGCCAACGTCACCGCCGGACTTTCGGGCCCGGCCATCAAACCGATTGCCCTGCGCATGGTCTACGACGCCGCGCACGCGGTGAACATTCCAGTCATCGGCATGGGAGGCATTTCAACCGCGGCCGATGTCGCCGAGTTCATGCTCGCGGGCGCAACCGCAGTGCAGATCGGCACCGCCAGCTATTGGGATCCCTGCGCCACCGAGAAGATCGTCGACGAACTGCAGACCTGGTGCGAGGATCGCGGCGTCACCCGCCTGGCAGACCTCATCGGGGGCATGATCGTGGAGTAGAGAAGCAACTAGCTTAACGCCCGCGCGCGTACCAGATCGACCCCGGAGACTTGTAATTGCTGCCCTCGCCCCACACCACGTGGGTGTTCCCGAGATTGTCGATCGCCATCGAGAAGTAGTCTCCGAAAGGAAACTTAAAGCCCTCAGGCAGGATGTAGTCGTAGCCCCGCGCCGGACCGGAAAGTTGCGTCTCGGCCGACCACGTCGCGCCACCGTTGCTCGAACTGCGATGGAAAACGTTCCACAGCGGCTGATTTGGCACAGCATGGTAGCGCGTATCCATCCATGCGATGCGCACATCGCCCGCCGCGCCCGCGGTGATCGCTGGAAAGCCGTGCTCCACCTGATCATCCGCGGTTGAGACGTCCGCCTTTGCCGACCAGCTTGCCCCGGCCGTGGTGGAAGACGAAAAGTAAATTCGTTCGGGTCCGCCGTGCGTCGTGCCCGCATTCCACAGTGCATAGACGGTTCCCGCCGCATCGGACGTCAGCGCAATCTGTGCGCCGAGAAATTCGGCCTCGCATCCTTGCGCCCCACAACCCGGCGGCGCGCTCGAAACGTCCAGCAGGACCGTGTTCCAAGTCCGTCCCGCATCCGCCGACCGGCTGACGTAAACGCTCACCGGGCGAGTATTGAGTTCCTGCCGTGCGTAGGCTGTCCAGGAAAAATAGACGTCGCCAGTCGCATCCACAGTGGCGCCACCCGCCAGCGACCAACCCGGCCCGGCATTCGGATTCACCGTCACTGAAGCGAAGTTCTGCGCGTAATCATGCGATGTGGCCACCAGAAAATTCTCGTCATGATTGAATCCCACGTATATATCGGGGCCATGCACCGCCAGCACCGGCTTGTCGGCGTCTTCGTTGTCACGCGAGTGCTCCGCGATCGCGAGATACCAGCTCGCGCCGAAGTCCTGCGACCTGGCCACCATCACATCGTGCTTGTTGTTCTGCAGCCAGGAAACGTACACCGTCTGCCGGTCCACCGGGTCCACCACAATCTGCGGATCAAACTGGCCGGTCGAAGAAGCCACCAGAGCATGCGGCGCCTGCCACGATAATCCGTTGTCGTTGCTGACCTGCAGAGCCATGGTGGGTGCGGTGCACGCCGGGCAGTCGCTTACCGCGCCATACTGCGGAAATAAAATATAGATGTGCCCGTGGCCATCCGCCGCCAGCGCGGGCTCCCATTGATCGCCCGTAGTGTAGCCGACACGCCGCTGCGGACTGAAGCTCGAAACCGCCAGCGCCGCCTGCGCACTTGCCAGCGCTAAAAGCAGGCAGATGGCAAACTTATGCACACTCCGGGCGCGGCGGGATCCTGAAACCACAGAACTTCTCCTGGGACAACTGCTGCGACAACCATGCCGAACTTTATCCTGAATCCTTCCGCAAGGTCAATTGCCCGAGAAGGCCACAAGGTACCCATGTAGCGTCAGGCGCCCTCGGCTGTCGGGTCGAAGCGAAGCTCGACGCCCTCCCCGCCAAAGGCAGAAGCCCCGCGTGACTTTCTCGCGATTTCGTCATCTAATAGGAGCGGGTTCAGTGGGGCGAAGACGCCAACAAACAGCCGCCGGAGCCTGCCCTGTTTTGCCGAAGCCCCGAGCGAANNGCGGGATGTTTCTGGGGAGTGGAAGCCACCTTCCGTGCGTTGCCCGGCGTGCTATCCACGCGCGTGGGCTACATCGGCGGGAACACGGACAATCCCACCTACAAGGAAGTTTGCACTGATCGCACCGGCCACGCCGAAGCNNGTATCGCTCGGTCATTTTTTATCGCGACGACGCGCAGCGCGCCGCGGCCGAAGCTTCGATCTCCAGGCTGACGGCCGAGCGCGTCTACTCCCTGCCCATCGTCACCGAGGTGCGCCCGTTGGCTACCTTCTACCCCGCCGAGGACTATCACCAGCAGTATCTGGAGAAGCGCGGCCTCGCGAGCTGCCACATCAAGGCGTAGAAGGGCAATTGGGTTTTTAGTTGGGCCCTAGCCGGGCACTTCACGCTCTAGCGGGTTCTCGCGGTCCGAAGAAGGAAAGCAGCACAAACCCGCCAACATAGAACGGCAGGCTCTGCTGAAAACTACAGCCCATGAAGCGCAGGATCAAGCCGAACAGCGCCAGGGCTTCGCATAGCGCGTAGGTGGTGATGTAACCGCTCTTCCAGTGATTCAACGTGACCGAGTCGTCGGGATGAACTACCAGGTTTTCCGCGGACCGCAGCACCAGCGTGCGCCGTACCACGAAAATTACGCCCACCAGCGCAACTCCCGCAGTGGTAAAAACGTAGCTCAGGGAAGCATCGATGGCTCGAGCACTGTGACGCAGAACTTCGCCCACGACAGCATAGAGCAAAATGCTGCCCAGCATGGTCCACTGCACCGCCCGCAGTGTTCTGATAGCCCCCCGCATTGCGTCCATTCTCGCGCAGTTTCCCGGAAGTGACCAGCAATCTTTCAGGCAGAATCCGCTTCGGCAATATCGTTCTTTGCAGGTTGGAGATTCTTGCGGCCTAGCGATGATGTTGGTTTGCGCGCAGTCCCGGGTGGACGGCTTCCGGTGAGATCGACAAAAGCTGTGGACTGGATTCGAAGAATTACGTCCCGGTGATCTTCACTCGAAGTTCTTCGGGCAGGCGTTCTCGAATCTCCGGAGGCAAGCGATCGTGCACGCGCCGCGCCCCTTGCTTGGCCGCATCGAGCACCGTGACCGGCGCCGGCGTAGCCACCGCTACCACCAGCCAGATCAGCGCGGAGAGCGCAAATCCCGCCAGCGCCGCAATCTCCAGCCAGAACGCGTGCCGGGGACCAAAGTGGCGGATCACTCCAAACGCCAGCAGAAACACGCCGCCCGAAACCGAAGCCAGCGCGATCAGGCCCACGTCGATCATGCGGTGCATCCGCTGCCGTCCGCGGCAGCGTTCGCATTCCACAAAATGGCTTTCGTAGTCGCCGCGCATCTCCAGCGCCAGGCCGGAAATGTCGTAGCGCCAGCCCGCCAGGATCTTGCCTACGATCGGATCAATGCACAGCTGACTCATAAGGACTACAAATTGTCATTCCGAACAAGCGTTCTTTGCGCGGTGAGGAACCTGGGCGAGCCGCGCGAAGCGGCGCGTTTTTGCGCCGCAATAACCGCGGGCTTGGCTCGCTTCCTTTTACTACAACCGGATCGGCGGCAAAACCTCGGACTGCACCGCCACCAGCACGCGATTCTGAAACAATCCGCCCCGCTCGGCCAGCGCCTGTTCTGCCTCTCGCCGCGCTATTTCCGGGTGATTGTTCTGCTCTGATAGATGCGCCAGCACTACAAACGCTGCACTATTATCATAGTCGCTGGTGAAGAAATCCGCGAGTTTCTTGTTCGACAAATGTCCCACATTGCTGGCCACGCGCTGCTTCACCGCCCACGGATACGATCCTCCGCGCAGCATCTCCACATCGTGGTTGGACTCCATGATGAGCACGTCTGACCCGCGCAAGTGGTCGCGAACATTCACCGGCAGGTAGCCCAGATCGGTGGCCACGCTCACCTTCGCGCCCTCGACGCGAAACGTGAACCCCACCGGATCGGCCGCGTCGTGGGGAATGGTGAAAGGCTTCACCTCAATGTCGCCAATCTGAAAGCTGCGCCCCGATTCGAAACGCTCCAGCCTCTCCAGTTGCGGCCGCTCGCCGTTCACCGTCCGCATGGCCCGCGCCCACGCCGCGTGCGTTGCTCCCGTCATAAAGATTGGGATGCGCAACTTCTTCGCCAGCGTTGCTAAACCGTAAACATGATCGGAATGTTCGTGCGTGATCAGAATCGCCGCCAGCGCTTGCGGATCTTCCCCCAGCGACTTCAAGCGCTTGAAAGTCTCCCGGCAGGAGATGCCGGCGTCCACCAGAATCTTGGTGCGCGCGCTGGCCACGAACGCACAATTCCCCCGGCTGCCGCTGGCCAGCATCGAAACCGTTACACACATGCTGGGAGCATACTCGTCCCGCCTGTGGATTAGGGAGTAACTTCTTGGTTATCCGATACCTAAGAGCGGACTTCGGACCTCCGCCCTCAGACCCGTCCCGATCCGCCTGACGCCCGAGGTCCGACGTCCGACGTCCGTTCTATTTCCCTTGCCGCAAATTATCGATCACCCCGCGCATCAGCGACCCCCCGTAAGCCCCCGCAATCCCTGTCAGCGATGCCAGAAACGATCCGTAGATCTGCGCCCGCGTCGGCTTCACGGTCCGGATCAGATAAGCTCCGAGTTCAGTCAGAGGAATGAACACGCCCACGATCACCACCCACCGCCACGGCCAGCGAGAACGCAGCAACCCCAGCAGCATGCAAGCCGCCAGCACCAGCAGCGCGGTGAAAAGCAGGTCGTCGAGGATAACATCCAACCACCCCGTGCCCACCCCCGCCAGCGCCGCCAGAAGATAGAACGGCACGTCGCTGCGGACGGACGACGAGCCTCCTGCAGTTGCCACGGTCGCTCCTCGGTTTTAACTAGAAGCTATCTCACAAATGGCCTCGGGAAGGGCACGACTTTAGTCGTGCCGCCCAGGCCCAATAAAGACGCGGGCTTTAGCCCCTGAGGGAGCGGGCGCTGTACCCCTTCGGTTCTTTATGAGAGGGCTTCCAGGTACCAGGTACTAGGTACTGGGTACTGGTGACTAGTACCGATAAAACCCTCTCCCGCTCTTCCTCCCCAGCCACCCCGCATCCACCATCTTGATCAGCAGCGGACACGGCCTATATTTCGGATCTCCCAACCCCTCCTGCATCACCCGCATGATGTCGAGGCAAACGTCGAGCCCAATGAAATCGGCCAGAGTCAGCGGCCCCATGGGATGCGCCATGCCCAGCTTGAACACCTCGTCCACCGCCTCAGCCGTAGCCACGCCTTCCATCACCGCAAACATAGCTTCGTTGAGCAGCGGCATCAGCACGCGGTTCGAGACAAATCCCGGCGCGTCATTCACCTCCACCGGCGTCTTCTCCAGCTTCACCGCCAGCTCGCGCACCGCGGCAAACGTTTCCTGGGAAGTAGCCAGCCCGCGAATCACTTCCACCAGCTTCATCACCGGCACCGGATTAAAGAAATGCATGCCAATCACTTTTTCCGGCCGCCTGGTCAGCGCCGCAAGCTTGGTAATGGAGATCGACGAAGTGTTCGAAGCCAGAATCACCTCCGGCCGCGCCAGCCGGTCGAGATCGCGAAAAATCTCCGTCTTGATTTCAAACTTCTCGGTCGCCGCCTCCACGATGACGTCGCACTCCGCCAGCTTGCCGCGCTCGGTCACCCCCTCGATCCTCTTCAACGCGGCAGCCTTCTCCTCCGCCGTGACCTTGTTCTTCGCAACCTCCCGCTCCAGGTTCTTCGTGATCGTCGCCAGCCCGCGCTCCAGAAAGCGCTGCTCTACATCGCACAACACCACCGAAAATCCACTTCGCGCAAACACGTGAGCAATGCCGTTCCCCATCGTCCCCGCGCCGATTACCCCTACAGCCTTGATGTCCAAGAGTTCACCTCTCGCGAGAGCGCCACACACTGCGCCTTGCCGAGTCTAAGAAAACGTTTGAGTCTACCACCGCCAGCCCTGTCTCCGCCCAATTCGCGCAGTAAACAGGAATGATTAATGATTTCTCTGTGTCTCTGTGTCTCTGTGGTGAAGAGATTTCGCAGGGGCCCCACAATCACGCGTTCGGCTCACTTCCTTGTTGCCTCGCTACCCGGCGTATCATGAAGGGTCTTCATCTCCGAGAATCTCTTTAAGAGGTCGCTCCTTCATGCCCGTCACCACCATCATCGAACCATTCCGCATCAAGAGCATCGAACCCATCCGCTGGACCACCCGCAAACAGCGCGAACAGCGCCTCGAAGCCGCGTATTACAACCTCTTCCTCCTGCCCGCGGACGACGTTCTGATCGATCTGCTCACCGACTCCGGCACCGGCGCCATGTCCACCCATCAGTGGGCCGCAATCATGGAAGGCGACGAGAGTTACGCCGGCAGCAGAAGCTTTGACCGCTTTCGCGACTCCGTGCAGAACATCTTCGGCTACAAACACGTCATCCCCACGCACCAGGGCCGCGCCGCCGAGCGCATCCTGTTTTCCGTGGCCTGCAAAAAAGGCGACGTCGTCCCCAACAACACCCACTTCGACACCACTCGCGCCAACGTCGAGTTCGTCGGCGCCGAAGCCGTCGATCTCGTCATCCCCGAAGGCCACCAGCCCAGCCTGTCTCATCCCTTCAAAGGCAACATGG
>PMXH01000151.1:17445-17585 GCA_003165855.1 Acidobacteriaceae bacterium
CCGCTCTACTTCGATGCCTGCCGCTTTGCCGAGAATGCCTGGTTCATCAAGCTGCGCGAAAAAGGTTACGAATCCAAGACTCCAAAACAGATTGCCCAAGAGATGTTCCGCTACGGCGACGGCTGCACCATGTCGGCCAA
>PMXH01000249.1 GCA_003165855.1 Acidobacteriaceae bacterium
GCACATCAAGTGTCCTGCTGGTCCACGCCAGTTCGGTCAAAATCGTCTCGCTGGTCCTGGTCACTTCGCGACCCCTCACCTGCTCCCGCCAAATCGGCTCGCCGCAAGCTACGATTTGTTCAAAATCGTTGCCCTGGGCGCAGTCTGAAATCGAAGATGCGCGCAAATTAAATGGCTTCGCCTGGGAGACGAAAACTAGCCTTTTGAAGCTGCCTCGACCACCGACCGCTGCGCAGCGAAGATCTCCTTCAAACCGCCCGCCGCAAGGTCAAGTAACTCATTCAATTGGGCCCGCGAGTAGCTCCCCTTCTCCGCCGTCGCCTGCGTCTCGATCAAGCCGCCATCCTCGGTCATCACCACGTTCATGTCCACCTCCGCCGTCGAGTCTTCCTCGTAGCACAGGTCGAGCAGCGCCGTGCCGCCCACAATCCCCACAGACGTGGCTGCCACGAGTTGTTTCAGAGGCGATTTCTTCAGTGTCCCCGCCCTGACCAGCGCATTCAAAGCCAAAGCCAATGCAACGCAAGCCCCAGTAACAGCCGCCGTCCGCGTACCGCCATCGGCCTGAATCACGTCGCAATCCAGGATCACCGTCCGCTCGCCCAGCGCCTGCATGTCCACCGCAGATCTCAGGCTGCGCCCAATCAGTCTTTGGATCTCGTGCGTCCGTCCGCCAATCTTTCCCCGCTCGCTCTCCCGCGGCGTCCGCGTCACGGTCGAGCGCGGCAGCATCGCATATTCCGCCGTCACCCATCCACGGCCCGAGTTGCGCAGCCATCCTGGCACGCCTTGTTCAATGGTTGCGTTGGTCAGCACGCGCGTATTGCCAAACGACACCAGCACCGACCCTTCCGCGGTCTGCACAAACCCGGGCTCGAGCGACATGGGCCTCAACTGGTCAGCACTCCGCCCCCCGGAACGAAAAAACCCTTCTGAAACATGATTCGATTTCATAAAGCCGATTGTACGAGACCCACATCGACAACCGTCTGCGGGAGTCTGTTCCAGGATGGGAAAGCGGACCGAAACGGAAATACTCGAGAAATCCAAGGACAAGCAACACAAAGCAAAAGAATTAGGGTCGCCACGCCGGTCGGACTTGTCCCATTTCGGGAAGGATTGGCCGGTCGGCGCCGACCGCTCCTGAATGGGAATTCAGACAGAAGTCATTCCTTTATCAGGAACTTAGCAAAACTGTTCTGGTTTGGCACGAGACGTGTATTAGAAGAGGACAGAACAATCAGTCGTCAGGCAACAGGAACCAGAAACATGGAGAGAGGCCTAGCCGNNGGCGAAAGCGTTGCTGAGGTTGCGCACGATGCCCGCAACATGGTGACCGCGCTGGGGCTCTATTGCGATCTGCTCGAGGAGCCTGGCGTTCTAGCGGCTCCCTTCAGCCACTACGGAAACGAACTGCGCCTGGTGGCTGCTGCGAGCCGGCGGCTGGTGGAAAAACTGGTGGCTCTTGACTCTAATAATGCCTCAAGCATTGACTCTGACTCCGAGGAAGACATCCACACCCAGCGCAATAAAAGCGCCTGTGCTCACGTTGATGCGAACGCGGTTCCCACCTTCAGTACCCTTCAGGACTCATTGACTGATCGAAGCCTTGGTAACCGCTCCTCTTCGCCGTTGCACACCAGCCTCGACACCACTGCANNCTCACCGGCGAGGACCTCACCCGGGTGCTGGTGAACCTGGTGAAGAACGGCGCCGAAGCGATGCCGAATGGAGGTTCAATTCACATTTCACTCAGTGAACTTCCCGCCGTTGAGGGCGCTGCGAACGCCTTGCAACTGAGCATCGAAGACAACGGGTCAGGCATCCCCGCAGAGGCGCTTGAGACCATCTTCGCTTCGGGGTACACGACGCGAGCGAAGGGCAGCGCCGGCGGGGTCAGCTGGGCGGCTTCCCATCGCGGACTGGGGCTGGCGATCACACGCTCCATCGTGGAGGCGGCTGGCGGCCGCGTCCGGCTTACCAGCCAGGCACCCGCCGGGGCGCGATTCGAAATCGAGCTGCCGGTGCGAACGACGAGACCCTAGCGGCCGGCTTTGAGCTTCATCGGCTTCTTTAGATCGAACAAGAGCATAGCAACAAGTCATTTCAAGACAGTTCAGACGAATGAATTCCGGGTTTGGAGTCAGGAACGAGCCGAAAAGACTCGCGCTCTTCACTCATACCCATAACGGACGAAACGAGATTTTTCTAATCCACGCGAGGCGACTACAATGCTTGAAACAGTCTTCAACAGAAGGGCCATGGAGTTTATCCCCCAACTAGCGGAGCCGGCAGTTCGCTTGCACCTGCTGGTGGTGGANNCCGAGGTCAAGCTGCTCTATCCGGATACCTCTATCATCGCCATGACCGCCTCGGGCTCAGTGAATGTGGCAGTGGAGGCGATGCGCTGCGGCGCATCTGATTACCTGACCAAACCATTTGCGATGGACGAGCTCTCCACGGTGCTTGACCGGGCAGCGTCCAGCCACACGACAGATTCCGCGACCCGCCAGTTGCGCGAGCGGCTCAGGCTGTCGCAAGGTCTTGGCGCCATGATTGGCCGCTCAGGGGAGATGGAGAA
>PMXH01000051.1 GCA_003165855.1 Acidobacteriaceae bacterium
AAACACACGATCAGCGCCAAGACTCACCACATGCGCGTCGATTACTCGATGTTCGAAGGTATCCAGGTGACGGGCATGCCCGACGTCGTTCTCAGTCGAGGGCGCGTGGTGGTGGAAGGAGACAAGTTTCTAGGTCGTGCCGGGCAGGGCGACTTTCTCCGGCGCGCAACTTACTCGCAGGTGAACGCCTAGTTGGTGGAATTTCGCCGGACCACGCTTGTCGAGTGAGTACAAGAGGAGTAAAGTTACACGTTTTCGCTCTTACATTGCGTTAAGGAGAATTGATGTTCACACNNTCTACTGGGACTACGCCATCGGCATTTTTGTGGTCTCACTTGTGCTCGCCTTCACGATGGGGAGCACAGGGAACAATTCCTCCAGCTTTCTGAACAACGTCCACGCGGCGGACACTTCGAACATTGTTAATGCGCTTATCGGAGGAGCGCTTTTCAACCTGGCCAATCTCTTGCTCGTGGCCGCGATTGACATGGCCGGACTCGCCGTCGCGTTTCCCATTTCCATTGGAATCGCGCTGGTGGTCGGAACTGTGCTGAGTTACATTCTTCAGCCCAGGGGAAACGCCATTCTCCTGGCGTTTGGTGTCGCGTGCGCGTTTATCGCCGTACTGTTAGACGGCAAGGCCTATGGCAGTCTCGCGGCCGCCGGACGCACCGTTTCCAAGAAGAGCCTGATCACTTGCGTCGTTTCCGGAATACTGATGGGCCTGTGGGCTCCATTCATGACGCATGCGATGACTCGCGGCACTCCGTTGGGACCTTATAGCGCGGCCGTATTTCTTACGCTGGGAGCGTTGCTCTCCTGTTTCATTTGGAATATTTATTTTATGAAACACCCGCTCGTAGGAGAGCCAGTAAGTTTCAGCGGATTCTTCAGCGGGCCAGCCTCGGGGCACTTGTTGGGACTTTTGGGCGGATTCATCTGGGGCATTGGCACCGTCTTCAATCTGGTGGCCGCGAGCTTTACCGGCGTCGCCATTTCTTACGCCATTGGCCAATCGGCTCCCATGGTTGCGGCGCTCTGGGGAATTCTCGCCTGGAAAGAGTTTGCGAACTCCGGACCTCGCGCCAAAGCTTACCTTGGCCTGATGTTCGTCTTCTATGGGTTGGCGATTTTTCTGGTCGCGCGGTCGAATGGATGAGAGTTTATTTGCCTCTGATCCGGCTGATAAACAGGTTCAAGAATCGGTCCGCATCGGAAGCCACGCAAACTCGCGCGTTCGGCTTCAGGTCGATAACGCCTTCGATCTCGTAATGGTCTCCGTGCAAGACGTTATTCTCGTTCGAGCCCATGCGGTTCGCCACCGTTTCTCCGCGGGTAAACTCACCTCTGGTCTCGACATCGACGTGCATCTCTTTAAGCGTGCCGAGAGTCGGATCCAGAGCGATCCCCACCGCCAGCGGGTCATACATCGCGGCCCCGCTATATCCGCTCTTTTCGCTGCGGTTCAAATAGAAATCGGCAATCTTAGCAATGAAGTCACTCTGCGGTCCGTGCGACGACTGCAACTCCGCTAGATACTTTCGCGTAATCAGGGTTCGCTCGCCTACATCCGAGCCGACCATCGTTACCATCCAGCCCGCGTTGAACACGATCTGGGCTGCTTCAGGATCGTTGTAAATGTTCGCTTCCGCCGCTCCGTTGACGTTCCCGCCGGTGATTGAACCGCCCATGATGACGATATCCTTGACCAGAAATGCGATCGAAGGATCTTTCGAAACTGCGAGAGCGATATTGGTCAGCGGCCCCACGGGAATCAGCGTGATCTCATGCGGATACTTGTGGACCATTTCGATGATAAGATCCGGACCGAACCGGGGATCGGCCTTGCATTTGGTGGGCGGCAACTCCACGTTAGCCAGGCCATTCTTTCCGTGCCAGAACTGTGCAGTAATCAGTTTCTGATTGAGCGGATGTTGCGCTCCAGCTGCGACTGTGACGTCGCAGCGTCCCGCCAGTGAAACGATCTTTAGCGCATTCTCCAATCCCTGCCGCCCGTCTACATTGCCCGGCACCACCGTCAACGCTTCTACCTTCAGTTCCGGGGAATTCAGCGCAAGAATGATAGCCATGGCATCGTCGGTGCCGGGATCGGTGTCAATGATCACCCGCTTCGGCGCGGCTTGGGCGAATGCATTCGTTACAAGAGTGAGAACGAAAAGCGAAATTAGGACAGAGTTAGTTCGAAGTTGCTTCACAGGAAAGCAGTCCTTTCTTGAACGCGGAGTTTTCTATAGCAGCATGCCCGCGATCGATGCTGACATCAGGTTGGCCATCGTTCCCGCCAGCATCGCGCGAATGCCGAGCCGCGCCAGTTCGCTCTTCTTGTTGGGTGCCAGTGCTCCGATGCCGCCGATCTGGATTCCAATGGAGCTAAGATTCGCAAAGCCGCAAAGCGCAAACGTTGCAATCGTAAACGAGCGTGGATCAAGTGCGGCTTTCATCGGCCCAAGCATAGAAAACGCTACCAACTCGTTCAACACCATCCGCGTGCCCAGCAGAGTTCCGATCACCCCGCAGTCGCGCCAAGGAACGCCAATCACCCAGGCAACCGGAGCGAAGA
>PMXH01000574.1 GCA_003165855.1 Acidobacteriaceae bacterium
GCCTCTAGGGCTGCCTTTACGTCGTGCGTTCTCAGGATGTGCGCGCCCTCTAGAATCAAAATGGTGTGGGCGGCGAGATTTCCGTAGAGACGGTCGGAAACGGGGGCATCGTTTCCATTCTTCGCGAGCATACGGCCGATGAATGATTTTCTCGACGTTCCTGCCAATAGAGGAAAGCCCAGGGCTTGCAGCTCGTGAAAGCGAGCGAGTAGGGGATAGTTCTGGTCAAAGTTTTTTCCGAAGCCAAAGCCCGGATCGAGCGCGATGCGTTCGCGGCGCACGCCGGCACGAACGGCTGTTTCCAGCCACTCTCTGAGTTCGCGCTTGACCAGCAAAACTATATCGCCGGGCGGAGGCAAGGTGCGCCATTCTTCGGGCCGGCCGCGCATGTGCATCAGAACGGCTCCGCATTTCATTTCGGCGATCGTCCGGGCCATCTGCGGATCCCAGCGAAAGCCGCTGACATCGTTGACGATCTCGGCTCCGGCCGCCGCGGCAGAGCGCGCTACGCTGGCCTTGTAGGTGTCGATGGAGATCACCGCATCCGGGCGGAGCTTCTTGAGTGCAGTGATCACGGGCAACACGCGCTGCAGTTCCTCTTCCGCGTTTACGGCGAGCTTTGGGGGTGCAGAACTGCCTGAAGGCTTTGTTGCGAGGTTCCGTTGCAGCTCTTTTTTCTCATCCGCTTCTGCTTGTTCATTTGTTTCTGCCGGCGGAGATGCGGCGACGACGCTGGCGCCGGGCCGGGTGGATTCTCCGCCAACGTCAATGATGTCAGCGCCTTCGTCGAGCAGTTGGAGCGCGTGATCGACAGCTTTGCCGGAGTCGAGGTAGAGGCCGCCATCAGAAAAAGAGTCGGGGGTCACGTTGACGATCCCCATGATGAGCGTGCGCTTGCCCAACTCCAGAGTGCGCGTACCGAGGCTCCACTGAAAGACAGCTCTCATGCGGCAGATTCTAAAGGAAGCGAGCCAAATGCGCGATTATTGGGTCGCAAGGGCGAGCTCGCGCGGAGCGACAAACCTCGGCTAGCGGCGCCGGACAGCCGCTTCCCGCATACGCATAGTGCGAAGTGCGCCGGGGCCTGTGCCGGTCGGCGGTTTGCGCATTCCGTCCAGCAAGTCCTTGAGCACGACGGCGTTGTTGCGCTGCTGGTTCTTTGAGGCATACAAGAGCGTGACCCGCTTCCTCTTATGTGCCAGGGCATAGAGGTTCCGTAAATCTTTTTCGGCTTCGGGACTGGCCAACTCTTTCAGGTAACGCTTGCGAAATGTCAGCCAGTGATCCGGCTGCGCGTGAAACCACTTGCGCAGTTCGTTTGAGGGAGCAAGTTCGCGAAACCACTCCTGCAGAGCGACGTCAGATTTTCGAAGACCGCGCGGCCACAGGCGGTCGACGAGAACGCGCGCTCCATCGGAGCGCGATACCGATTCGTAAACCCGCTTCACGGCAACTGGCATGGCTTTTGCTCTATCATTGTAAGTCAGTGGCATTGCGGCGGCTGTGGGAAACTGCTTATAAATAGTGCGGTGGGCGAGCGAGAGCTAAAAGGATGCGAGTGATCGAGAGAAGGATGAGAGTGATCCGGCATGACCGGGGACTCGCAATTGGCCAACGGCGTTGGATTGGAGCGATCATGGCTGCGGGCCTTGCGCTGGCTGCACTCACGGGTTGCGACGTGGAGCGTCGCAAATCAGATGCGGAACTCGGACTTAACCCCCAGCAGGCAACCGGCCGCAAGATTTACGACAACTACTGCGACCGCTGTCACCGGCCCGATTCCACCCGGGGGAAAAAAGGGCCGGGATTGAAGGGCATGTTCCAGCATCAATACCTTCCTCACACCGGACTGCCCGCGAATGACGACCGCGTGGGCGACATTATTCGCAATGGCCGCCCCGATATGACGGGCTACGGGCAAGTGCTGAGCTCGCAAGACATGCAGGATTTACTGGCCTACCTGCACACGCTGTAGCGACTGGCGGGTTTGAATCAGCCGTGCGTGGTCCATTGCCATTCGTGGGATAATCTTCGGGTGAAAACCGGCGCGCTACCGGAGCTTTTTCGCAGACTTCCTTCTGTGGACGATGTGATGCGCGACCCTGCGGTTCGCGCGTTGACGGAGAGCGACGGTCACGATTCCGTGGTGGATGCGGCGCGCGTCGTGCTGCGCCGGCTGCGGCAAGAAATTACATCGGGGCTGCTGGATGAGAAAGCGCTGGAACTCGCACTCTTGGATCTGGCGGGCGCGGTGGAGAACCAACTTCGGCAGGCGCTCGGTTACTCTCTGCGGTCGGCAATCAACGCCACTGGAGTGATCCTGCATACTAATCTTGGCCGCGCTCCGCTGAGCGATGCGGCCATCGAGCACATCCGCGAGACTGCCGCGAGTTATTCCAATCTGGAGTTTGACCTCGGTGCAGGGACTCGCGGCAAGCGCGATGTGCACGTGGACCGGCTGTTTCGCAAGCTGCTGAGTAACGATGGGCTGGGGACCGGATCTTCAACAGATGCCGGTGGGCTTCGCCCGGGCGGGACAGCCGAGGCGGCTGTCTCCGCACAGGCAGGAATAGCGCGAGCAGGAATTACCCAAGCAGAAATAGCGACCATCGTGGTCAACAACAAC
>PMXH01000288.1 GCA_003165855.1 Acidobacteriaceae bacterium
TCGACAATCACTTTGTTGTAAGTAGACTCGCCGCCGCGTACGAACAATGACGAGAAACCGCCGCGCTGGCCGGCAGTGTTGACGACCGCGCCAGGGAGAAAGCGGACGGCATCGTCGGCGGCGATGGGCTGCATGGTTTCGAGTTGAGCGTTTTCCAGAGTGGAGATGCTGGCGCCGGTTTCTCCGGCGGGTAAGGGAGTTCGGGTTGCGGTGACGACGACTGTTTCCGAGGCGGTGGCGAGGCGGAGTTGGATGGTGATGACATCGGAATGAGCAGTGACGTCTTCGGTGTGAGGAGCGAAACCCGGAGCCAGGACCTGGATTTGGTAGCTGCCGGAGGACAACTCGCCGAGGGAGGCGATTCCCTCGGGAGACGTGGTGGAGATTTTCATGGCAGTACGGCTGCCTTTTGAGAGCAAGGAAACCTGGGCGCCGGAGACGGCGGCGGATTGAGGGTCGATGACTTTGACCTTGAGGTCGGCAGCGGAGGCTGCAGGAAGAGCGACAGCGACGAAGAGCAACAACGAGGCGCGAAGTGCGCGCATAACCATCCTCCNNTACAGTTGCGCGGCAGCGCGGGAATTGCACCCGCTTCCCTGTCTTTGCCATGGGGCAAAGACGCGCAAACCGAAGGACGTGTCAAAGAACGGAAAAGAGTGGAGAGAGAAATCTACCGGGCGGGGTGGTGGGAAGTCAAATGGCGAACCAGGTTTGATCCTCATGATTGGCAGGATCGAGGGATGAGGCGAAGAATGCCGCACACCGAGACAATAGCAAAGAAGCTAGCGTAGCAATTTCCGGGCGGCTGACTATACATGCTCGATGCGCACACTTTGGCTTGGTAGCTGTTAGTCTGCGGGACCCGCAAACAGCAGCAGATTCCCATCCGGATCCTTGACGACGAAGCTCTTGGCGCCCCAAGGCTGCTTTTTCAGCGTCTGGTGAAAGGCAACGCCAGCGGACTGGAACTCGAGAAACAGCAGCTTAACCTCGTCCGCGGTAGCAACGGTCATTGATACGGACAACAGTTCCTCCCGGTCGCGGACCGTCGGCTCGATTACTGGCCGCTCGACACACCTTAGATTGAGGCGCGCGGCGTCGCGGCCCACCTGGGCATAAAAGGGAGGTTTGCCGTAACTGAAGACAAGCGTGAAGCCTAACTTCTCGCGGAAAAATTCGCACGATCTCTGGATATCGGTGACGAACAGTTGCGGCTCTGCACTGACAATCGTTGCTTTGGATGGCGATGATTTTACTTTGGGCGACGGGGTCGAGAGTCCAGCTTTCAGGGCCTGCCAACTATCGAAGCCTTGCTGCCTTGCGACCATTTCTTGCGCATCGCTGAGCTTAAAGCTGGCCGCAAGAATCTCGGAGTCGGGGATATTCAGGAAACGAGGCAAATGCTCGCGGATTTGTGCGGCGACGGGATAGTGGCTTTCGCGATGCCACCGCAATATGAGCTTGGCTTGCTTCTTGAGGTTCTCTAGATTGGGCATGTGGGCCTCCACGATGAGATCGTAGGTGGGCATTGCCCTTCGGCGACGTGCCGTTGCATCCTACATGCGCAGATTGCAGTATGTGCGACCGTGTCAGTACTGTCAATGAGAACGATGCCGCACCACACGTTGTTGGGCCGCACTTACGCATTTAATCGTGTCACGGGCAAACAGGAAGTTGTCGCCTCAGGTCCGGTTGTAGTGAGGAAAATCTGGCGTGCCCACTTTGTCTACGTTAGCTTCGGCGAATTCGCGGACGCGGTCGAGCGAATCCTGTAGTTCCTGTTGATAGCGTTCAACGTCTTCATCGCTGGCATTCGCTGGAACTGGGATGAGATTGCCGAAGCGCATCAGGACGCGGGAAAAGGGTTTCGGAATGATGAGGCGGTCCCAGGTGTTGAGGACCCAGGCGCTATCGACTGCTATGTGAAACGTACTAAGGGGAACACCGGAAGAGCGCGCTAGAGAAACTGGTCCTGGTTTGACTTTGTAGCGCGGGCCGCGGGGACCGTCGAGGCTGAAGGCGACCGACCAATTCTCTTGCAGGGCGCGGCGCAGGCCGAGCAGGGCGCGCACGGCGTTGCGGCTGCTGGAACCTTTGACGGCGACGAAGCCGAACTTGTGGATGATGCGTCCCATGTATTCGCCGTCGTAGCTATTGCTGCTCATCACGCGGATGCCTGCGTTGCGGAAGAGGTAAGTCGCGGGGATGATGCCGGCGTGCCAGAAATTGAGGACCAGCGGGCGCTGGCCGACGGTTTGCTGCGCGCCTTCTTCGCGCGAGACGCATACGCGCAGGGTGGGGCCGATGAGGCGGATGAACCAGTATCCGGCGGCGATGATGATGCGGAGCACTACTCTTTGGCGGAGGGTGAAGCGGCTGGGGCCAGGTGCAGCTTCGGCAGGCGCTTCGCGGGTGCTGGCTTCGGGCACGAGGGTATTGTAACGGGGTCGTGGAAGGCGCGCCTGGCTCGCTTCGCTCGCTGGACCCTCGGCTTCGCTCAGGGCAGGCTCGCGAAGGCGCCCGTCCACACAGGAGTTGGGCAGCGGAAGGGCCGCTGTCCCGAGGGGCAACGGTGGTCGTAGGGACTGCTAGTTTTCCAGGTAGCCGTCGATCCATTCTTTGATTTTTTGGCGGCGCTCGTCGGCGGGATCGAAACGGACCCCGAAGGACTTGCTCTTGCGCCAGGTGACGACAGCGCGGACGGAGACGCGAGGCAGCGTGAGCAGGGAAAAAGAAATCTCCAGGTTCGTTCCCGCAGGCATGTCCTCGGCGCTCTTGAGCGACATGCCGCCGGAGCTGATCTCGAGGCTGGAGGCGCTAAGGCGGTGATTGTCGGGGCTGACGACGGTGACCTCGGTCATGATCGGGATGCGGGTGTAGCGGCGAAATTCGTGGAGCACGAGCATGTGGGTGGCGCGGACCAGTTTGAGCGCGGCGGGCCGCTCCAGAGGCTCGTGGAACATGGCGTTGATGCCGTACTTGGAATAGCGCATGGCCTCATGGGCGCTGCCGCCGAGACCGTAGAGCACAAGGCGGCTGTTGGAGGGCGAATTGCGAGCGGCCTCCATGACGGCTTCGGCGCCGGGGCCGAGGTTGATGACGCAGGCTTCGAATTTCTCCTGGCGGAGGCGATCGGCCGAGCCCGCGGAAGTGACGACCGTCTCGATGCCGTACTGACGGAAGCACTCGGTGAGCAGAGCTCGGGAGGACTCTTTGAGGTCGACCAGCGCGGCGCGAGCAGCCACCTTTCTGCTAGAGGGAGTTGGTATCAGGGCAGTGCCGAAGGCCTTTTCCATAATCAGGGGATCGCTTTCCAGTACGAAAGTTTATTGTGGCGTGGTTGGGAGGAGATGGAAAGAGTCTTAAAGGGCAGGGTGGGGGTACAAAAGTGTCATTACGGGGGGTGGACTGGTGGGTGGGGACGGGGCGGTCCACCTGGCACGAAATTCGCGTCCAGGCGGGGGTTTTCGAGGTGGTTTGGCTGGTATGGAGCCTGGCTTTTCGCACTACTTTGACGGAATTGTGACAAAATGCGGAGTGTTCCGAGGGGAGACACAATCGAGTGGAACTCTATCGCTGGTTACCGCCCGAAGCTGTAAAGATTCTGCTGGTTCTCTTCCTGTCCTTTCTCATTGGACTGGAGCGCGAAGAGCACAAAACCGCAGCCGGGTGCTATGCGTTCGGAGGCGTGCGAACATTTCCGCTGATTGGGTTGATTGGCTACTCGATCGCACTTCTGTCGGGCACGCAGATAGTTCCATTGACGCTCGGCTTCCTGGTGGTTGGCGGATTTCTGGCGCTCTCCTATTGGCACAAACTCTCTACCGTCGAGGCCGCGGGCGTGACGTCAGAGATGTCCGGACTTGCGACTTACCTGGTGGGGGCGCTGGTGTATTACGAGCATTTTTGGATTGCCACCACCTTGAGCGTGGCCAGCTTATTGTTATTGGAACTCAAGACAGGTCTGGAGAAGCTGGCCAGCCGTGCAGCGCCCGGAGAAATTCTTACGGTCGCCAAGTTTCTGCTTCTTTCGGCTGTCATCTTGCCCATCCTGCCCAACCAGGAGTTTGGGCGGTTTCACATCAATCCTTTTAAGACCTGGCTGGTGGTGGTGGCGGTAAGCACGATTTCCTATGGCAGTTACATCCTGCAGAAGCTTACGAAAGAACACGGTGGAGTGGTACTGGCGGCGTTCCTGGGCGGGGCCTACTCGTCCACTTTGACCACGGTGGTGATGTCACGAAGAGCGGCGCGGGAGGAGCATCCGCACCTCTTCGCAGGGGGAATCTTGATTGCATCGGGGGTGATGTACCTGCGGTTTATTGCCCTCCTGGGACTATTCAATCGTCACCTGATGTCTCTATTGGCGCTCCCGTTTCTTGTGCTCGCGGGGCTGGCGATTGGGGTTGGCTGGATTTGGTCGCGCCGGCCGGATGCGAAGGTGGATGAGGTGAAGCGGGAGTTTGAACCGACCAACCCGCTCGAACTGGTGGCCGCTTTTCTCTTCGCGCTTTTGTTCTTAGCCATGCTGGTGGCCACGCAGTTAGCCGTGACTTATCTTGGGAGAACGGGCATCAACGCACTGGCCGCGGTTATGGGGGTCACCGACGTAGATCCCTTTGTCATGGGCATGACCCAGTCGGCGGGCTCGCTTACCCCATTGAAAGTGGCGGGGGCGGCGGTTCTGATTGCGGCGGCCAGCAACAATTTCATAAAAGGGATTTACGCCTACGGCCTGGCGGATCGAAAGACAGGGATGCAGAGCATTCTTCTGCTGGCCGGACTGGCTGGGATTGGTCTGGTTCCGTTGCTTTGGATTTGACTGTGCAACCGATGAAGGAACAGTTGGTGCCGCCGAACCCGAGGGAATTCGACATAGTGTAACCGAGTTCGGCTTTGCGCGTGATTGGAAACGAAATCATGCCAGCGGTTTTCGGGCAGCACTTCAAGTTGGATTATTGGCTATATCAACTGTTAAACTGTCTAACGGAGGCATGGTCATGGAACTCGTCACCATAAAAACAAAATTTCAGGTTGTCATTCCCCAGAGCATCCGCAAGCGGGTGCGTCTGGACATTGGGGATCTGCTGGAAGCGTCGTTCGAAAACGGAAAGATTACTTTTACACCGAAATCGGTTGTCGACCGGCATTTGGGGGAAGGGCTCGAAGATATAGCTCAGGGCCGCACCCACGGTCCCTACAAATCTGCGACTGCGGCTATCTCTGCGCTTGAACGCAGGGCGGGAAAACGGCACAAGAGCCCGAGGAAGCCGAAGTGAAGATCCGCTTCACGGAACGCGCTGACAAGGACTATGCAGCGCTACTTCCTGAGGTGCGTAAAGCCTTCGCCAAACAACTCGAATTTCTACTCAGCCGGCTTGCCCATCCTTCCCTGCGGGCGAAGAAATACGACGAAGCGCGTGACATTTGGCAAGCCCGGGTTAATCGCAGTTGGCGATTCTATTTCGTGATCCGCGGGGATGAGTACATTATCTTGTCGATAATTCCGCATCCCAAATAGAAGCGGCCCTGCGAATCCGGCGCGAATTTCGCTTGAGAACAGCTACTCTGACCATCTCCGGAACAGCAGAGCTCCATTCGTCCCGCCGAAGCCGAAAGAATTCGACATGGCGTATTCGAGTTTGGCTTTGCGGGCATGGTTGGGGACGAAATCCATGCCGGCGGTTTCGGGGTCCTGGCTGACGAGGTTGATGGTGGGCGGCAGGATCTGATCGCGGAGGGCGAGGACGGTGATGCCGGCTTCAAGGCCGCCGGCGCCGCCGAGGAGGTGGCCGGTCATGGATTTGGTGGAACTGACTGGGATCTTGCGCGCGCCGAAGAAATTGCGGATGGCGTGAGCCTCAAGCGTGTCGCCGATGGGGGTAGAAGTGCCGTGGGCGTTGACGTAATCGACCTGGTCCGGAGTGATGCCGGCATCGCGCGCGGCATTGCGCATGACGCGAAATCCGCCTTCGTGCTCGGGAGCGGGCTGGGTCATGTGGTAGGCGTCGCCGGACATGCCATAGCCGGCAATTTCGGCGAGGATGGGAGCGCCGCGCCGACGTGCGTATTCGAGTTCTTCGAGCACAAGAATGCCGGCGCCTTCGCCCATGACAAAGCCGTCGCGATCCTTGTCCCAGGGACGGCTCGCTTTTTCGGGATCGTCATTGCGAGTGGAAAGCGCGCGCATGGCGGCAAATCCGCCGACGCCCATCTGCGTGATGGCGGCCTCGGAGCCGCCGGCGATCATCACGTCAGCGTCGTTGTGCTGGATGATGCGGAAAGAATCTCCGATGGAATGAGCGCTGGTGGTGCAAGCGGTGGCTGTGGCCTCATTGGGACCCTTGGCGCCGAAGCGCATGGAAACATGGCCGGCGGCAAGATTGATAATGGCGGCGGGAATAAAGAAAGGGGAAATCTTGCGCGGCCCGCCCTCCATAAGCGCGGCGTGTTCGCGTTCGATGATGTCAAATCCACCGATGCCGGACCCGATGTGTACGCCCACGCGCTCGGCGTTTTCGGGCGTGATCTGCAGGGCCGACATCTTGAACGCTTCATCCGCGGCAGCGATGGCCAGGTGGATGAAGCGTCCCATCTTCTTGACTTCTTTTTTTTCGATGAAGTTGAGGGGATCGAAGTTCTTGACCTCGGCTGCGATCTGGCAGGCAAAATTTGTGGAGTCGAACTGGGTGATGCGGGCCACGCCGCTCTTGCCGGCGAGCACGGCCTGCCACACCTCTCCAGTGGTATTTCCCACGCCGCAGATCAGGCCGATGCCGGTAACGACGACCCTGCGTCCCAAACTACTTGCCGCCTTTCGAATGCTTGGAAATGTAATCGATGGCGTCCTGCACGGTGCGGATCTTTTCCGCGTCTTCGTCGGGGATTTCGATGTCGAAGCCTTCTTCGAAGGCCATTACCAGCTCGACGGTGTCGAGGGAATCCGCGCCCAGGTCGTCCACGAACGAAGCGCTGGAGGTGACCTCACCCTCGTCCACACCCAATTGCTCTACGATGATCTGTTTTACCTTCTCGTCAACGGCTGCCATGTTTCTCCTCGCTTAATTCGATTTGATTTGAAATTCGACACCGGGATTCTGGGGTCGCCGGTTTCCGCTTTCCGTCCGGCTTTCGCCCGAACCCTCCGCGATTTCGCTACTCGCAGGTGCTACCGCATAGAAATAGGCGAACGTGTAGTGTAATCGTCCCGGTGAATTGATGTAAAGGAAGGGAATCGCCACACGGGACAACCCCTTGGCCGACTCCGGATCGGACAGTTGATCCTAACGGTTGGCAGTTCTCGCGGTCAAACGGCGGGCAAGTTGGTAGTGGGTTAGTTTGGCTTACGCGTTGGGCCGGTTGAGCGGGAGATCCTTCGCTACGCCTGAAAAACGGCTCCGCTCAGGATGACAATCGTCGTGTAACAGTCAAACTGCCCCGGTACCGGCAAGTTATGATTGGACGATTTGCACCTCGGTTGAGGGAGTTCACGGTGAAGAGTGTTTGGGTGTGGCTTGTGATGTTGGGCCCGATGGCGTGTGCGGCGCCTTGTCCGGCGGGGCAGGCGAAGGATGGGAGCGCACTCGTCCAGAACGAGCGGACGTGGGCCAAGGCTCTGGAGGTACGCGACGCGGCGGCGTTGAGCTGCTTACTGGCCGACGAGTTTGAAGACGCGGGACCAGACGGAACGCTGCAGGATCGCGACACGACGCTGGCCAAAGCGGTGAAACATTCGCCGGTGCATCATGAATTAACGGAGATGCAGGCCCACGTGCAAGGGGATTTAGGCTACATCCGAGGCTTGGCGACGGCCGTGGACGCGCAGGGCAAAGTTCTTGCGAGAGTTCGCTTCACCGACATTTATGTGTATCGCGACGGGCGATGGCAGGCGGTCGCCGCGCATGAATCGATGCTGACGGCGACGCCATAGCGGAAGGGAATTGTGAGTTCTATGCGGGCTGTGGTGCAGCGGGTGAGCCGGGCTCGAGTCACGGTGAATGGTGAGATCACGGGCGAGATTGGCCTGGGGCTGCTGGTTTTGCTGGGCGTGGGCCGGGACGATACCGAGGCCGATGCAATCTACCTGGCGGAAAAAATCTGCGGCTTACGAGTTTTTGAAGATGCCCAGGGAAAAATGAACCGCAGCGTGCAAGATGCTGGCGGTAGCGTGCTGGCGGTTTCGCAGTTCACGCTGTATGGAGATGTGCGACGAGGCAAGCGGCCGTCGTTTGATGCAGCAGCGGCGCCGGAGAAAGCGCGACCGCTCTACGAATTCTTTGTGGAGCAGATTCGTGCCGCGGGACTGCGCTGCGAGACCGGGCGGTTTCAAGAAACGATGAGGGTGGAACTGATGAATGAGGGGCCGGTGACCATTCTGCTGGATTCGGGAAAGGGGTTTTAGAGAAGATGGAGCTTGGAATCAACCGTTGGTCAAGGGCGGTTTGTTTCCGCGCCCGAGACTCCGACCCACAACGTTACCAAAGTGGAGCAGATTCAGAGTTGGCGCAGCAGCGTTCCGCCAGAAGTGCTCAAGTGGCGTAAAGGCCCGCCGGACACGGGTTACGATTGGTTGGCGCAATGGCGACTTCGCTGGTGACAGGGGGTGAGAGAAACTTTAGTTCGGAGTCATACTTAGGAAGACGACTATACTCGAAGCTATGAGACACTACACCATCAAAATGATGAACAGCTTCAGCATGTTCAATTGTCCGCTGTGTAAGCATTTCGTCACCACACAGGACTTCAGCAGCCTAAACGGCAATTGCCGCACCCAGGCCGCAAAAGCGATGAATGAGCACGCCGCGGCTGCACATGGCCGCCCCGTATACATGCCACCGCGTGAGGCTCAGATGTGGCACGCTCACTAAATGTGTATTCGACCGAAGCAGTGAAAGGCAGTGCGGTATGACGCCTGAAACGTATTACACCATCCGCCGAATCCAGTCGCCCTGTGGATCTCGACTGACGGCGGTCTTCGACCTCACTTACAGGCGCGTGTGGCGTCCGGAACTCGGCGATGAAGGCGAGTGGTGCGACTTCTTAGTTCAACAGAAGGAAGTTGAGACAGGCCAACTTTCCGCCTTGGCTACCACATAGGACTGCATCCGCCGTTCGGAATTGCTCGCCTCTCAAAAAGAACTACAGAATGATCGCGCTTCAGAGACCTTGCTCTCGCCACCGAGGCAGGGCTTCCCTATCAGGCTGCGGAAAAATGGACTCC
>PMXH01000180.1 GCA_003165855.1 Acidobacteriaceae bacterium
TCGTCGACGACCAGGCCGGTGGCGAGTGTGATGCCGAACAATGTCAGCGTGTTGATGGAGAAACCGAGTAATTTTACAAAGATGAAGGTGCCGATGAGCGAAACCGGAGTGGCGATGAAATGGATCATGGTCGTCCTCCAGTCGCCGAGGAAGATAAAGATGACCAGGATGACCAGGAAGATCGCCGAACCTACCGTGAAAGCTACGTCGCGGATCGACTCGCCCACGGCGTCGGTGGTGTCGAATGCGACCTTGTAGTGCATTCCCGGAGGGAATTTTTTCGAGAGGCGGTCGAGTTCCGCGATGGCACGGCGGTCGACATCGAGCGCATTCGCCGTGGAAAGCTGCGTGACGCCGATGCCGACTGCATCCTGCCCGTTGAATTGCAGGTCTGAGCTGTAATCCTCAGCGCCTAATTCGGCCCGGCCCACATCTTTCAGACGGACTAATGTTCCGTCGGCATTCGTTTTGAGAATAATGTTTTCGAATTGGCTGGCTTCGCTCAGACGTCCCACGGCGCGGACGCTGATCTGATATTGCTGTCCCGGTACCGCGGGTTGCTGGCCCACTTGTCCAGCGGCAACTTCCACATTCTGCTCGGAAAGAGCGCTTACCACATCGGGCGCGGTCAGTCCGCGTCCCGCCATGCGCACTGGATCCAGCCACAATCGCATGGAATACTTCCGCTCACCGAAGATCAGCACGTCGGCCACTCCGGGAATGCGCTTCAGTGAGTCCTTGACGTAAATGTCAAGGTAGTTGCTCATGAAGAGCGTGGAGTATTTATTGTTGTCGGAAATCACGGCGGAGCCAAATACGAAGTTCTGCGAGCTCTTCGCGGTCGTGATGCCAACCGCTTTCACGGGCGCGGGCAGCCGTCCTTGAGCTGTGTTAACGCGGTTCTGGATGTCGACAGTGGCCAGGTCCGGATCGCGGTTCAGATCGAACGTGGCCGTGATGCTGCTCGATCCGTCGTTGCCGCTGGTCGAGGTCACATACTTCATTCCCTCGGCGCCGTTGATCTGTTGTTCCAGCGGAATCGTAACCGCGCTCTCCACCGTCTGGGCACTGGCGCCGATATAGGCACTCGATACATTCACTTGCGGGGGCGCCAGGTTGGGAAACTGCGAGATCGGCAGTGTGGGAATTACGGCCGCGCCGCCCAGAAGGATCAGCAGGGCGCAAACCGTGGCGAACACCGGCCGTTGAATGAAGAAGTTAACGAACATAAAGTCGAGCTTCGGGCTTTAGCTTTCGGACTTCAGCTAAACACCTGCTTGTTGTCTGGAACACTGCGACTTAAGAGCCTAAGCCTGGAGCCCGAAAGCCGAAGCCTGCTTCTCAGCTTTGCGGAATCACCGGCACCCCATCCAGCAGAAACTGCGTTCCGGAAACGATCACTTTGTCGCCGGGCTTGATGCCTTCCTGTACTTCGTAATCGTTCCCCACCGTTTGTCCGATCTTCAGAGCTTTCTGCCGCGCCACATATGAGCCACCATTCTGGGGTTCGGCCACAAAAGCGAAATACTGCCCCGCCAGCCGCGATACGGCCAGCATCGGAACTTCCGGGTTCTGGTGCGTGCCCCACACGATGCGGGCACGAATGAATTGCGATTGCCGCAGCGCGTCGTTGGTGTTGGCGATCCGTGCCTTCACCAGGACGGTCTGCGTCGTGCTGTCGACTTGCGGCGAGATGAAGCTGACGCGGCTATCGGACAGCACCTTGCCGTCGCTGTCCAGCACCTGCACGGGTAGGTTCATCTTGAGCTGTGAAGAGTGTTCAATCGGGACGTACACATAAACTTCCAGATTGCCGGGCTTGTCCACGGTGGTCAGTTGCGTCGCGCTGGTGACCCGGTCGCCCACGCGCACCGGAACATCTCCCACGATTCCGGCCCAGGGCGACACGACCCTGTAGTAATGCAGCTGTACCTCCTGCTCGCGCACCTGCGCGCCCAGCGAGTCCAGTTGCGCTTGCGCCGCATCCTGCGCGGATTTCGCCTGGTCGAGATCCTGCCTGCTCACCACGCCCGCGGAATAGAGTCCCTGAGCGCGCACATACTGCTGCTTGGCATAACTCAGGCTTGCCTCTTGCGCTGCGCGGGAGCTTTCCTGGCTGTTCACCGTTGCCTGCTGCTTGAGGGGATCGATTTCCATGAGTGGAGCGCCAGCACTCACGGCCTCGCCGGAGTGGATGAAAATCTTTGTAACCTGGCCCTCTACCTGCGGCATAATGACGGCCGAATCGCGCGATTTCACCGTGGCCACGTATTCGGTAGCATCGTTGACCGCAGTCGCGTGCGCCTCCTGCACTTTCACCGGCATTCCAGCCGGACCCTGCGCATGGGCGTTGGACGCGGCGTTTCCGGAGCACGCCACTGTAGCCCCGCTGGCCGCCAGGACCACCAGCAAGAGGCTTTGGGCCAAGTAGTTATCAGGTCTCATAAACATTAATTTTCACTTTACAGTTCCACCGCTGATAGCACCCATTACTTTACTACGCTGTCGGGGAATCCTCGGGGCTGGAAGCCGTTACCCGAAGCTGATTAGACGACACCGCCGCCCCGACGTTAGGTGCCATTTAGAAGATTCCTTTGAGGGCTATCCGGACGCAAAATAATCGCTACCCGGAGTGAAGAAATAGGGAAACAGCCAGCCAAGCGGTCGCCCAACTCGGGCCCCCACGTCCGCCCCCTCCGCTTTTCATCGTCTCACTCTGCTACATTATTGCGCTATGGAGAAGACTCCTACCCACTCTACCCGCAGCTTCGCCAGCGACAACAATGCCGGCGTGCACCAGGAGATTCTCGAAGCCATCGCCTGGGCCAATCAAGGCCACGTAGTTGCCTACGGCGACGATCCTCACACCCGTTCGGCGATAAAGAAGTTCGAAGAGCATTTTGGACCGGACATAGCAGTCTTTTTCACCTTCAACGGGACGGGTGCGAATGTCCTCAGCCTGCAAGCCCTAACCAAGTCCTTTCAATCGGTCTTGTGCAGCGCCTACGCCCACATCTACACCGACGAGTGCGGCGCGCCGGAGAAGCACACCGGCTGTAAGCTGATTCCGCTGCCCCAGCAGGATGGCAAAATCAGCCTGGAGTCCCTCCGCCACGCCTACCATGGCATCGGCGATGAGCATCACTCCCAGCCTCGTGTCATCTCAATTACGCAATCCACTGAGATGGGGACGGTCTACCAACCGGAGGAAATTCAAGCGCTTGCCCGCTTCGCCCACGAGCACGATATGTTCCTGCACGTGGATGGCGCGCGCATCGCCAACGCCGCCGCCTCACTCGGCCAAACCCTCCGCCAAGCCACGCGCGATCTAGGCGTGGATGTGCTCTCCTTCGGCGGCACCAAGAACGGAATCCTGGGCGGCGAGGCGGTGGTATTTTTCCAGCCCGGGCTGAGCCGAGACTTCCTCTACCTGCGTAAGCAGAGCATGCAGCTTGCCTCGAAGATGCGTTTCATCGCCGCGCAATTTGAAGCTTTGCTCACCAACGATCTCTGGCGCCACAGCGCCGAGCACGCCAACCGCATGGCTCGCTTGCTGGAAAAGGAAATCAGTAAGATCCAAGGGATCAAAGTTGTGTGGAAGGTCGAAGCCAACGGCGTGTTCGCCCAGATCCCGCGCCACTCCATCGACAAGATCAAGCAGCGTTACTTTTTCTATATGTGGATGGAGGAGGAATCGATCGTGCGCTGGATGTGCTCGTTCGATACAACCGAAGACGACATCCGCGATTTCGCACAAGTAGTCGCCGAGGCGGTGAAGGGGTAACAGACGGTGCTCAACCTCAGCTCTGCGGCTCTAATGCTCTAATATTGTTGCTTTTTGCCCGGCCTTTGACTAAATTTACGATTCCCCGTTGCGTGCGCGTTTAAGTCGACCGCTCGGTCCCAGGAGTCACGATGAACCGGAAGTGGTTCAGCATTGCCGCCCTTATCGTCGTCGCGATTTCGCTGCTGAGTGTCTCCAGTTGCGGGGACCCGCAGGAGTTGGTATCCATCCAGATTGAGCCGTCCGCGCAAGCGTTCGGCGCATCGAATATTCCCCTCATTCAGGACGTAGGATTGCAAGCGCAGTTGACCGCGCTTGGCAACTACGTTCATCCCCCGGTGACCAAGGATATAACGGATCAGGTGACCTGGGCGTCGAGCGTGACTCAGGTAGTAACCGTCTCCCCTACCGGCGAGCTAAGCGTAACGGGGACCGCTTGCGGAGGTTCTCTCATCACTGCCACTGTCCAAACCAATGCTGATGCCTCCGGCGTATCGTCGTCCGGAGCCATAGTGTCGGGCAGTATAATCGCGTCCGTGATTTGTTTCACAGGAACGGGACCCACCGTCACCATAAACTTCGTGGGCACTGGCACTGGCACAATTTCCAGTTCGCCGGCTGGCTTGGGCTGCGCTGCAAGCGCTGGCGCTTCCTGCACCGGAAGCTTTCCAACGGGAACAAACGTCACATTGACGGCGGTGCCGAATGGTACGTTCAGTGGCTGGGCAGGCTGCGATATCGATTCAGGAACAGCGTGCATTTTCCAGGATTTGACTAGCGACGTCACGGTTACGGCAACATTTAACTAGGCAAAGTGGCGCTGGGGTCAAGGTCGGTACTTTTGTCTATGGCTCTCTCAAAAGAGTATCCAGCGTTGGTTTGTATTTTTCAGGCTTTTTCTTTTTCTCGATCACGATCTTTTCCGCTGGCGGCGCGCCCAGACGTTCCCGCGCCAGCTCCTTTACAGCCTGCACTGCCTGAAACCGCTTCACTTTCTTTTTCCGCGCCATAACAAACATATTGCCATAGCTTTGTCTGCCGCAAAACTGCCATAATAAAGTTTCACAATTTGCATGCATTGGCGACGAATGGAAAGATCGCTGTCAACAACTAAAACGAGCGGCCTATAATCCTATGGAAGAACGCGATTTTTTCGACGAACGCACAGAAAAGAAACCGGCAACTCTAAACTGTCCCCACTGTCACCAGCCCGCCGAGTACGAAGTCACCTGGGTGGTGCGCACCAAGAAGCGCCAGCTCCCAGGCGGACGCGCCGACGAACGTGACCGCGCCCGCTTCGCCAAGGCGCGTTCCTACATGCTGCGCAAAGACGATCTGATGGCCTGCAAGAATATGCGCTGCCGCAAGCGCTTCGAAATCTCCGGCGTGCAATCGGTGGTCTTCACCGAGTAGGCTTGACTCAACCACGAAAGACACCAAGGTACAGGAAGGAAATCCAAAGGGATTTGGGCCTTCGTGTGACTTCGTGTCCTTATGTGGTTGATCGATCTCGGGCTTTGGGCAAGTGCCAATTGCTCGCCTCTCATTTATACTTATTGGTTTTCCTATCGCTCGTCGAAGCGACAGGGACCAAGGAGTCATCTTTTGAAAATCCTGGTTTGCATGAAGCAGGTGCCGCAGAAAGATGCACCGCTCAAGCTCAACGAAACCGCGGCCTGGATCCGCGAGGACGTTTCGTACGAAGTGAACGAGCCTGACGCGTTCGCGCTCGAAGAGGCTTTGCGCCAGAAGGAAAAGCACGGCGGAGAAGTGGTGGTCATCACGTCCGGCCCGGCCCGCGCCCAGCAGGTGCTGCGCGAGGCGTTGGCCAAAGGCGCAGATCGAGCCATCCATTTGGAAGACAATGCCTTCGTCGGACTCGATGCCTTCAACACGGCGAAAGCCTTCGCCGCAGCCATCAAAGACGAGACCTTCGACTTAGTCTTCACCGGCCTGCAATCCGACGACTACGGCTACGCTCAAACCGGCGTCATCCTTGCCGAATTGCTGGGCTGGCCCCATGCCACCATCATCATGCAGATTGAAAAGACCGACGGCGGGATCAGAGTGAAGCGCGAACTTGAAGCCGGGTTCTTCCAGTTTGTCGACATGCCGCTGCCCGCCGTGTTGACCATTCAGTCTGGCATCAACAAGCTGCGCTATGCCACGCTGATCGGCATCAAGCAGGCGAAGAACAAGCCGCTGCGGAAAGTGGCGCTTGCCGAGGTGCAGTCGGCGATCGGCGAGAACCTGCAGAAGATCGAACGCCTCTACGTGCCGCAGAAGACGAAGAAGACCGAGCACATCGAAGGCACTCCGAGCGAGATCGCGAAGAAGTTGGTGGATAAGCTGCGGAATGAGTTGCGGGTGCTATAAACGCTAAAACTCGTGTGGGGACGGGCGCCTTCGCCCGTCCGCCGAGCGAAGCCAGGCTGTCTTAACTGAGAACCGAGAACTGAGAATTGCTCTTATGCCCGATACCATTTTAGTAGTCGTCGAACAACGCGAAGGCAAACTCAACCGCGTCTCCTGGGAAACCATCACTGCCGGCCAGGCGATAGCCGCGGCGACCGGCTGGACTCTCGAGGCCGCCGTTGTCGGGGGCAACGCATCCACCTTCGCCGCGGAAGTTGCGGCGAAGAAAGTGGCGAAAGTCTACGCTGTCGAATCGCCGAAGCTCGAGCCTTACACGCCCGACGCTTTCGCTGCCGCGCTCAAGCAACTCCTCACCGCTAAGCAGCCCAAGTTGGTACTGATGCCGCATACCTACCAGGTGCGCGACTTCGTACCGAAGCTCGCGACCGCGATGGGGCGCGCCGTCATCAGCGACTGCATCGGCTTCAAACACGAAAACGGCAAGCTGGTCTTCACCCGCCAGATGTTCCAGGGCAAGTTCGCCGCCGATGTCAGCTTCACCAGCGACGCTCCGTGGTTTGCCACTTTCCAGAACGGAGCGTTTCGTGGAGATAAGGCTGAGGCCGGCGCGAGCGCTGCGCCAATCGAAACTGTGAGTGTTGAGATCGCCGATGGAGTCGTTCGCAACAAGCCGCAGGAAGTGTTCAAAGAAGCCAAGCAAGCCGTCGACCTGACGCAAGCCGAAATTATTGTCTCGGTCGGCCGCGGCATCAAAGAGCAGAAAAATGTCGAGATCGCCAAACAACTGGCCGACGCTCTGGGGGGAGACCTCGCCGCCTCGCGGCCCATCTGCGACAACGGATGGCTGCCCATGGAGCGGCAGGTGGGCAGCTCGGGGCAAACGGTTGCGCCGCGGCTGTATCTCGCCGTCGGAATCTCCGGCGCGATCCAGCACCTGGTCGGCATGAAAGNNGGGAGTTGAACGGTCCCGGCTAGACCCTTAGGTTTACAATGTCTTCAATGGACATGGTTCTCACAGCTATTTACGAAGAAGTCCCCGAGGCTGAAGGGGGCGGCTACGTGGCGTATACGGAGGAACTTCCCGGCGCTATTTCCGAAGGCGATACTCTTGAAGAAGCGCGTGAAAACCTGCGCGACGCGATCGAGCAGCTTTTGGAAGCTAACCGCCAGATGACTGCTACTTCAAAACTCGGCAAAAAAGTTACGCGTGAGACCATTGCCGTATCGCTGGGCCGATCTTAGCGCGCTGATCCTAGTCCTGATCCTGGGATCCGCCTACGCACTTCCTTGATCCCCCACAACCTAGTCACATCCTCCCCAACTTCTGCATAAAGTCTGCATAACGTGGAAAACCGAACAAACTGCTGCTTTATCAAACGGTTGCGCGTTGCCTAGGCGCTTTTTCCACAGCCACACGCAAGTCGGTATATTCCCAAGCGCGGAACCATTGTGGCATGGTCGGTATGTTGAAGCGAACAGATCTAATTCGGCACTTGGAACAAAACGGTTGTATCTTCGTACGCGAAGGCGGTAGCCACAGCGTCTATTTCAATCCTGCGGCTCAGCGCACGAGTACGGTTCCCAGACATCGCGAAGTCAAGAATCCCACTGCGATACGCATCTGCAAACAGCTTGGCGTACCCGATCCGCGCTGAAATCCCGCGAAACGTTTATCATATCCAGTCGTTTCCAAATGCTGATCTTCCGCAAACCGATCGAAGGCATCGAACGCCCACAGATGCCCGCCGACGTGGTGATTGTCGGCGGCGGGCCGGCGGGCATGGCGTGCGCACTGCGCTTGTCGCAGTTGATCGATCAGCACAACGCCGCGCACCCT
>PMXH01000507.1 GCA_003165855.1 Acidobacteriaceae bacterium
GCGCTCATGCCGGCCTGGGGCAACACTCTCAGCAAGTCCGACATCCAGGCGCTGATATCCTACATCCGCGCGATCTCAGACCCACCCAATCGCAATGCGGGCCCGGTATATGCGCGGAATTAGCCTGCTCGGCCTGTGTGCCTGAGCTTGCTTCTTCCCGCCGCCAAATGGTTGGCATGCGAAATCGATGCCCACGCCGGCTTACGTGCGCACGTGCCGGGCTAGTGTGCTAGATTCAGAAGTTTCATGGATGGTGCGCCCACCATTTCGACCCAGCGCTTGACCCGCCGCTTCGGAGAACTCGTAGCCGTCGATAACGTCGACTTGCGCGTGGCGCCGGGACAATTTTTCGGCTTCCTTGGCCCCAACGGCGCNNGAAGCTGGCCATGGCTGCGGCGGTAATCCACGGCCCGAAAGTGCTGTTTCTCGACGAACCCTTCGAGGGCGTGGATGCCATCGCCGCTGGAACGCTGAAGGCGATGCTGCAAGGCATGATCGCGCGCGGAGCCACGATTTTTCTGACTTCCCACGTGCTCGAAATCGTGGAGCGCCTGTGCAGTCACGTCGCTATCATTCATCGGGGACGGTTGGTCGCCCAGGGATCACTCGAAGAGCTGCGCGCCGGCGTAGAGGCGCAGACGCCAGCGGTATCGGGGAAAGATTCGAACCATGGCTCGGGGGATGGTTCAACCCTATCCGGCGAAAAGATGACGCTGGAACAGATCTTCCTGCGTACCGTCGGCGGCGAGCGGCGGACCGATCAGGAACTTTCGTGGCTGGGATAGGTGGATAAGCAATCATGAATCAAGTGGGCTCCGATCTCCACCGGCGCAACCAACTGGCCGCTGTTGCCGAGCTACGCTGGCGTCTCTTTTCCAACACGCTCCGCACCACGCGCGGCAAGGTAGAGTTGGCCTCTCGTATCCTCGTGACGCTCGCGTTCGCTATCGGCGGACTCGGCGGCGCTTTCGGCATGGGCATAGCGGCATTCTTCCTTATCTCGGCCGCCAAGCCGGAACTGCTCGCGCTGCTGTTCTGGTTCGTATTTATCTTCTGGCAAACCTTTCCCATCATGGCGACCGCGTTCACCAACAATCCGGACTCCACCGACCTGCTGCGCTTTCCGCTCAGCTACGGCTCGTATTTTCTGGTGCGGCTGGCCTATGGCGCGTTCGACCCGGCAACCGTCCTGGGCACCCTGTGGTCCTTCGGAATTCTGCTCGGCGTGGTTGTTGCGAAACCTGTACTGCTGCCTTGGGCGCTGCTCGTGATCCTCACCTTCGCCGCCTTCAATCTTCTCACCATGCAAATGATCTTCGCCTGGGTGGAGCGCTGGCTGGCGCAGCGCCGCACCCGCGAGATTCTCGGCATTGTGTTTGTTCTGCTGATGCTGAGCTTTCAGATGATCGGCCCGCTGACGCGATACTTCGAGAAGCGAGCGCGTCCAGAGGTGCACCGATACGTCGAAATTCTGGCTCCGGTGCAGGGCGTCCTCCCGCCCGGTCTTGCCGCCGACGCGATTACGCAGGGCATATATTCGCAATTCACGGTGGGCCTCAGTTCGTTCGCACTCCTCTGCGCCTTTGTGCTGATCGTTGGTTACGGCCTTCACGTGCGCCTGCTGGCGCAGTATCGCGGCGAAAACTTGAGCGAAGTGGCCGCCGCATCCGCTCTCCCAAGAGATCGGCAATCTCGTCTGGGCTGGAATCTTCCTGGATTCGCCTCGCCGGTGGCGGCCGTCTTCGAAAAAGAAATCCGTTATCTACTCCGCAGCGGTCCCATGCTGCTCACCCTGATCATGCCGATTTTTGTGCTCCTGATCTTCCGCTTTGGAGCGATGAACTCCGCCCGCCACTCCGGGATCTCCCTGGCGCGTACTCCAGACATGGCCTTTCCGTCGGCTGCCGCGTATACGCTCCTGATGCTCACCAATCTGGTTTACAACAGTTTTGGCGGTGACGCTGGCGGCATCCAATTCTTCTATGCCTCTCCGGTAAGTTTTCGTGAAATTGTGCTGGCCAAGAATCTCGCCCACGCCAGCATTTTAGCCGTGGAAACGCTTGTAGCGTGGATCGCGGTCAGCTACCTCTACGGCCGCCCTGCGCTCGACGTCACCTTCGCGACTTTGGCGGGTTTGCTATTTGCCGCGCCGGTGAATTTTTCCGCAGGCAACCTGCTCTCGGTCTACTCCCCGAAGAAACTGGACTATGCCGCCTTCGGCCGCCAACGCGCCTCGCAGCTCACTGCTCTCATTAGCCTGGGAGTGCAACTTGTCGTAATAGCTGTGGGAGTCGCAGCATTCTGGATCGCGCGGCATTACGGTAACCTTTGGATCGCCACGCTGCTCTTGCTGGTATTGGCGGGAGTTTCGATCTCGGGTTACTGGATGATCCTGAACCGCATGGATGGCTTGGCCCTGGAGCGACGGGAAACACTGGTTGCGGAACTATGCCGGGCCTAGCGGATTGACGTGACGACAGCTGACTGAACTGGAGAGTTCCTGTATGAACGATTTTGAATGCGTGATTCCGATTTTGAATGTCAAGAACTTTGCCGCATCCATGGACTACTACGTCAACAAGCTGGGTTTTCGTAAGAAGTGGGACTGGGGAGATCCGCCCACATTCGGTTGCGTCACGCGCGGTAAAGTCGAGATTTTCTTCTGTGAAGGGGCGCAAGGACAGCCCGGCATGTGGATGTCCATCTTTATGGAAAATGTGGACGCTCTTTATGAGGAGTACCAAGGCCACGGCGCAATCATTCGCCAGCCCCCAACAAACATGCCATGGGGGACGAGGGAAATGAATATAGAGGATCCGGACGGTCACCGTTTTCGCATGGGAAGCGAGGCTACGGGACCTGCAGATGAGGCTGGCTTAAAGCGCTTCTCTGAGATCGAACAATTCGGGAAGCGAGGAGTCAGGAAACCGCCCGGCAAACCTGCTTCGGCGCAGCTCACTTCTTTTCCGGATTCGCGAGAAACCGATACCCCACGCCGCGTACCGTGAGCAAGTGCCGCGGCTGTGCGGGATCGTCTTCAATGTAGCGCCGGAGCCGCACCATAAAGTTGTCGATGGCGCGGGTGTCCGTGTCTTCGTGCAGGCCCCAGACTTCTTCGAGAATCTGTTTGCGGGAAACCACCCGTCCGTCGTTGCGCACCAGGTGGCGCAGCAGCTCTGACTCCATCAGCGTCAGGTGAATCACGTTGCCGGCGGTGCGCAATTCGAGCGTGCCGAAGTCGATGGTTTTTCCACTGAAAGAAAACGTTCCGAAATCGCCGACGCTCCGCGGGTCGGATGCAGCCTGAACTCCGCCCGCACTTCCCGCCGGCTGCCCGTCTCGCACCCATTGGCTCCGCCGCAACAGTCCCTGCAAACGCGCCAGCAGGATCGACAGATCGAAAGGCTTGGGCAAATAATCGTCCGCTCCCGCGGCGAAACCCTTCAGCACATCTTCGGGACGGCCGCGTGCGGTCAGCATGAGCACGGGCACATAGTTCCGCGCCGCCCGCAATTCTGAAACCACACTGAAGCCGTCCTTGCCCGGCAGCATGATGTCGAGCACGATGGCGTCGAAGTTCTCTTTTTTGCCGATCAGGCGATCTGTGGCGGCCTCTCCATCCCCTACAACCTCGGCGGAATAGCCTTCCGCCTGCAAATTGAAACGTAGACCCTGCGCCAAATGCGCTTCGTCTTCCACTACCAGAACCCGGCTCATACGCGCGCTCTCATGACGAAGACCTCGGCAGTTCCATCGTAATCGTGGTGCCTTCGCCTTCTCCGTCGCTGGCGGCAAACACTTTGCCGCCGTGCTTCTCGGCAATCGACTTCACAATAAACAAGCCCAACCCGGTACCTTTCACGTGCGCCAGCGAGCGGTGGGTGACGCGGTAGAAGCGCTTGAAGATGCTTTTCATATCGTCGGGCAAAATCCCGACTCCGTGATCCTGCACGCTGAGCACGATGCGCTTTTCGTCGGGCATATTCAGGCGCACTCGCACATCCACGTGGTCGCCGGAATACTTGATGGCGTTGTCGAGCACGTTAAAAACAGCGGTACGAAGGTCTTCGTCGCTGCCCAGCACGCGGAGGCCGGCACCATTGCCCGGCGCCTCCTCATAGTGCAGCGCTTCCTGTGGCAGATGATGCCGGGTGCGGGCGGCGTCCATGCAGTCGCGCACCAGTTGGCGGAAATCGACTGCGGACTTCTTCCGCCCAGCCTTCTTATCGCCGGCACGGCCCGCGCGCAGCACCTGTTCCACCGTCTCCGTCAGACGATCGGTATCGCTGAGCATTAGCCGGTAGAACTCCTGCTTCTGCGCATCCGGCAGCTCGCGCCGCTGCAAGGTTTCCAGATGCAGACGAATCGAGGCAACCGGTGTTTTCAGTTCGTGGGTAACGGCGTTGATGAAGCTGTCGTGCTGCTCGCTGCGGCGAATCTCACGTAGCAGAAAGGTGGTGTTCACAATCATGCCCGCAATGATCACGGCAAAAAAGATCACGCCGAAGAACAGCAGCACTCCTTCGCGCCAGTTGAGGATGATCCATCCGACATTGAGCGCAACCGCCAGCGCCACCAGGCCAATGCCCAGGCAGAGGAAGAAAACGATGGTTCCGCGGCGGCTCGTGATGCGCATGGCGATACGCTGATTTTACCGCGTTCGCGCTTGTGGACTACTAAACCGGGGAAACGAAAGCGCAGGCAGCCTTACCCGGCCAGGTTTGGGAGCGGGCAAGGCTGCCTGCTACTCACTGCTCACCGGTCAACGAGACGTACTGCGCTGTGCCCGAAATATCGGTCACGGTCAGAATCCCCGTGATCGGCGTCGAGGAACACCAGTTCACCGTGATCGTGCAACTCGCTCCTGGAGCCAGCGTCCCACAGTTGTTAGTCTCGGTGAAGGGCCTTGAGACTTTCACGGACTTGAGCGAAGTGCTCGAACTCAAGGGATTAGTCACCGTGGCCTTCCCTGACGCACAGGCAAACATGATAAGCAAACTGGGCGAGACCGTAACCAGGGCGCCGCTTCCGCTGACCGTCGTCGATTTGCTGGCCGCCCCCTTCAACGTGAACTTCACAGATCCCTTGCGCAACCCGCCGGTCGCCGGCTGGAAGATCACCGTTGCCAGGCAGTTCTGACCCGCGAGAAGCGTTGGCGGGCAATTGTTGGTGATGGGGAAATCCGCGAGAGACGATGTAACCGACAGGACCGTAAGCGGTGCCAACCCAATGTTGCTCAGCATCGTAGTCTCGGACGCACTGGCGGTACCCAGCAGTTCGGTGGGGAACGCCAAGCTGGACGGCGTAACCGCAGACACAGCTACGTTCTTCGTTTCCTGCTGCGTCACCACCGCATGCGGCGTATTCAAATCCCCCACACCCGCCCCCACTGTGCCCAGCACGATCTGGTCGTCGTAGCTCATGTCGAAGAGTTGGTCGATACGGTTGTTATTCGTGTCCGCGATGTAAATCAGCCCGTTGGGATCGACAAAAATCCCCGACGGCTTTTCCACCCCGTTGATGTAGCCCAGGAAGTTCACATCGAGCGAAACCTCATTTGCTCCGGAAATATTGTCCGCTCGAAACACCTGGCTCTGCAACGAGTCCGTCATATAAATCTTCCCCGATGAATCGACCGCCACTCCATCCGGTGTTTCATAATTCACGGGAAACTGCCACGCCGCCCAGTTCGTTCCCAGCATGTCGGAAAATTCCACCACCCGCGCGTTCGCATTATCGGCCACGTAAATATTGCCGGCCGCATCCGTGGTCACGGCCGCGGGACTGCTGAACTGCCCGGTTCCATTTCCCAGCGTGCCCAGCGTTGTAAAGTTTGTCCCGGTAATGTCGTCCATGCGCACAATGCGATCATTCCCGGCGTCGGCCACATAAAGCTTGCCGCTTGAATCCACCCACAGCCCCTCTGGGTTGGAAAACTCTCCCGTCCCAGTTCCGCACGCACCGTAGGAAGTCCAGTTCAAGCCCGTCATGTTGTCCATGCGCACGATGCGGCAATTACCGCTATCCGACACATAAATCTTCCCCGCCGCATCCAGCGCCACGCCATAGGGCGAGGTAAATTGGTTGGTCCCGGTTCCCAGCTTTCCAATGCTGGTCCAGTTAGATCCCAGAATGTCCGCCGTCTGCACAATCCGGTTGTTCCCGGTATCGGCAATGTAGACCGGCTCATACTGCTGGCTCATGTCAATCAGTCCGCTCTGGATCGACCCATTCACCGAAGTCAACGGCGCAGTCATGGTGGTCAAAGTTTCCATCACTGCCCCGGCCACCGCGACCGGCTTCGCGCCGTGAATCGTTTGCGATGCGGAGAAGTTCGCATAGAGCGCGTAGTTGTAGTAAAAAGTCCGGTTGATTTCGGTTTGTGCGAACGTGAAAATTCCCGAGGCGAAAGTGCCGTTGATGGAAGTCGTCCCGTCCGTCGATTGCAACGAGAAGCTGCCGCCCGTGCACGACCAGGTCTCGGTATCACCGGTCACTGCAACAACCGTCAGGTTACAACTCATGGTGACCGTGCCCGCGGGGCTGCTCAGACTGGTCCCGCTGATGGTCAGAGAGTTGGTGGTCATACTCACAGTTCCGCCGCTATTGCTGTACGACGACTGTGACGCCGATAACACCGCCGCCGAAGCGAGCACGAGAATGCTTGCCCAGAGTACTTTCATATTTTGATTCGCCCCAATGGTTGCAAGTCAGGATGACGCGCTGAGCGCCTTACTGTTGGCTGGATTGTACCGCAGATTGTGCAGTGGTCACGTAGAAACTTCAGACACACCAATGAGTGAAAAGGCCAGGGTCATCGGGCTCTAGCTTTGATACAGGAGTGGATTCCAGACTTCCGTCGCAAAGAAAAAACCCACCGAAAGGGCGGGTTTATGTCCAAAATAACGCCGAGTAGCAGCGCCTGGCGCTTAATCGCCCGCCACGCCCTCCGGCAGAGCGGCTGTGACCAATCGTCCGTTTGGCACGGCGACCACCCCGCTTTCCAGGTCAGCTAGCCTTACCCGCTTGATGTCCCAGGCCAGGCCCAGCTGCTTCAGCGTCCAAATGCCGTACCAGTTCATATCGACTTCGTACCAGGTGAAGCCGTGCTGCGCCGCCGTCGGATGCGCGTGGTGATTGTTGTGCCAGCCTTCTCCGAATGTTAGCAACGCCACCCACCAGCTATTGGTGGAAAGATCGCGTGTGGTAAAACGCCGCGTGCCCCACGAGTGTGTCGCCGAATTCACCAGCCAGGTAGTGTGCAGGCCAACCACCGTCCGCATGAAGACGCCCCACAGCAGAAATGGAAGTCCGCCAATGGCATAAAGTACAACACCCAGCACAATCATGGGCACGTAATGATACTTGGTAATCCAGACGTGAAATTTGTCCTTGGCCAAGTCGGGGACGTAGCGGGCCAGCGTGGTCGTGTCATGGTGCATCGACTTGCCCATGAGAATCCAGCCCATGTGCGCCCACCATTTGCCGTCGATGGGCGAATGCGGGTCGCCGTCCTGGTCCGAATATTGATGATGAATGCGGTGCGTGGCCACCCAGAAGATTGGCCCGCCTTCGAGAGCAAGCGTGGCACAGACCGTCAGAAAATACTCTACCCACTTCGGAGTCTTATATCCACGGTGCGTGAGCAGGCGATGATAGCTCATGCCGATACCCAGGCTGCCGGAAACCCACCATAGGAACATGGCGACGAACAGTGCCTTCCATGTGAAGAAGAAAAGCGCGGCGATGGCTCCGACGTGAAACAGCGCCATGAAGACCGCGGTCACCCAGTTAATTTCACCGTTCGCAGCTTGCCGCTTTTCGAGGCTTTCCAGTTGTATGTCCAAAGTAGGTCCCCATTCGCCGGACTTGAATTCACGCTTGCCTCACCTAACCTATCAAGAGACCGGACTAAACACTGTAATACTTGTGTAATAGCGGGATTTGGGCACATTACCGAAGTATCAAAGCCGAAAAACTAAGGGCACGGCCTGCGCCGTACCCTTTGACTGCGAGCAGAAATGCCACGCTCTCTTCGTCCGAACGCCGCTTCAGGCGCTCTTCGGCATCTGCTTCATGAATTCGCTCTGCGCTTCGTCGATCTCTTCCATCGACATATCGCGCTTATGGGTTGCGATGGACCACTTGTGGCCAAACGGATCCGCCAGTTTGCCGTAGCGGTCGCCCCAGAACATGTCCCCAACCGGCATCTCTACGGTAGCGCCAGCCTTCACCGCGCGATCAAAAGCAGAATCCACGTCCTCGCTGTAAATGTGCAGCCCCATGCCGGCCCCGCCGGTCGACTGCGGTGACAACGATCCAAACTGAGGGAATTCGTCGGCGAGCATGAATATGGAATCGCCGATGCGCAGCTCGGCATGCATGATCTTGCCGTCAGGCCCTTTCATGACGCCTTTTTCCACCGCGCCGAACGCCTGCTTGTAGAACTCGATGGCGCGACCTGCGTCGCGGACGGTCATATACGGAGTAAGCGTGTGGTAACCCTCAGGAACAGCTTGAACGGTCATATTGGCCTCCTATGGAAGATTCGTGCGGCACGAAGTTTACACCAAGAAGCGCGGATCGGTTGTCAACGGGGTGTTACAGCGGGTTTTCACGTCCGCGACAATCTGCGTTCCGTCCAGGACAATCGGAAGAGATCAGAAGAACTTCGTCACGCCCTCTTCCAACACCACCACCTGCTCTTCGATTCCGGCCGCGCGCGCTTCCTGCTCCAGCAGTTGCAACGGCTCATCCACAGGCTCGTGCGATAGCCGGAAGCTTCCGTAGTGCATGGGCACCATCCAGCGAGATTTCAGGTCCAGGAATGCTCGGGTAGCGTCCGCCGGATTGGTGTGCACGTTGCGAAACGTCGGCGGATTGTAAGCACCGATCGGAAGCAGCGCCAATTCCGGCGACAGCCGTCGCCCGATCTCGCGAAATCCCGCGAAGTAAGCCGTGTCCCCGGCGTGGTAAACAGAGTGCTCCCCCGCTTGCAAAACATATCCACCATAGCCGCGGTGTGAATCTTTCAAAATCCGCGCTCCCCAATGTCGCGAAGGCACGTGCGTCACCGACACGATGCCGTGACGCGAACTGTTCCACCAGTCCAGCTCAATGATCTCGGAGAAACCCAAGTCGGAAACCAGGTCCGTGACATGGCTTGGAATGATGATTGCCGGGGCAACTCCGCGCGTGCGCAGATTATTCTGCACGATCGCCCGTAACGATGGACGGTGCAGATGATCGAAGTGGGCGTGCGTTACCAGCACAACATCGATTGCCGGCAGATCGCGCACTCGAAGCCCGGGACGCCGCAGACGCTTCAGCACAAACAGCCAGCGCGCGAAGTTGGGATCAATCATCACACTCTGCCCGCCGATCTGCACGAAGAAACTGGAATGCCCGATGAAAGTGACACCCAGCTCACCGTTGGAGGCGAGGCGCGGTTTGTGCGTCTCTCCACAGAGCGGAGTCACGGCCGAATGCCGCACCAGACGCCCAAACTGTCTCGCCCGCTTGCGTAGCGCCGGACTATGAAGGGTTGCTTTAATCATCCCGTGGTCTAACTATTGGATGAATACCGAGTGCCGCTAGCTTTATTTTAGTTTAGGCGGGAAGGAATGTGCGCAATTTCGGCTTTCCCCACATAACGCTTTCGATTCTGGCACGCGGCATTAGAGCACAACAGAAGATTAGAACGCCAAAATAAATAAGCCGCCGGCATCAGCAATGCCGGCGGCCCGATTAATCAGAACTTCTACTGTTACTGTCCTGAGGTATTCGCAATCCAGCGCGAGCGCGGAATCTCCCGTTTCCCCTCGTCGTCGTAGTAGAAGTGCATCTCGTGATCAGACTTCGCCCCCGCCACAGGCTTATCCGCAAGGCCGCTGAACCGCGGGGCGCTTCCCGGCGCTGGCAGCGGCGCTTTCGTCGTGAACATCGATTCCGCAAGCGTGCTTCCACTCGGCGCCTGCGCGTCGGCAAACACTCCAAATGCATTTCCGTTCACGTAGGAAACTCCAATGTAATCCGCCACCATCGGTCCATCGTCAGAAACCGGGAGCCACGCCAGCTTCATCGGCCCGGCAATTTTCGCTCCCGCTGTCCACGTACTGCCGCCGTCGGTCGATGTAACAAAGCCCACTTCCAACTGGCAGGTGCTAGCACTGCACTTCGCTACCGGATAGTAATAATAAACAATCGTGATATGCGCGCTACTGCCCGAAGTTGTCGGATCAATGCCAATCCCGGGCAGGAAGTGATCCACTGTACTCGTGGTCGCATCAATCGGAATGCGTGTCACCGCGCTCCACGTCTTGCCGTCGGCCGACGAACTCATCACGATGTCGTTCGAGCTGCAGCCAGTGCGGAAGCGGCAATCCGACCACACCACGAACACATTGCCCGCTCCATCGATCCCCACCGAAGGCAGATCCGGATTGCGAATTCCACCCGCGTCGAGGTGGCTGTCGATGTTGGCGATCACCTGGCTCTTGCCCCAGCTCGCGCCGCCGTTGGTGGAACTGAACACGTCGATGCCGCCGCCTTGGAACGGTACAATCACCGTGCCGTTCGGCTGCACCACCGGCTCACCGCCCAGCCCGCCCGCGTGGTCCGAGGACGCCAGCCCTGGACCCCAAGTCTGTCCGCCATCGCTCGACACACTCAGCAGAACGTCGCCACTACCGAACGCCTGATCCCACTCCGTATAGCAGTTGCCGTAGAAGGGGCTGGTTGGCGTGTTGTCACACACACTCCAGTTTTTGTCGTCGAGGTGGGTCTTGTCGATGATGATCGGATTTCCCCACGTCAATCCATCGCTCGAACGGCTGACTGCCACATCGCCAATCTTCCCGGAGCTTTCGCTCAAGCCCGCCAGGGGCAGCGTCGAAATCAACCATTCGCCGTGCTTGGCATCGTAAGCGACGGAAGGATCGGCGGCTGCGCCGTAAGTCCCGCCTTTATAGTTCACAGTGAGCCCGGGGAGATCTCCATGAGTCCAAGTCACTCCACCGTTGGTCGAAGTTGCGAAACCCACATCGCCGCTTCCCCAGCCAATGGATCCGGGTCTCCGCGCCACATGGAACGCGCTTACAATCGTGTTGCCCCATGCGAATGTATCGGGCTCAACCTCGGTCTTATGAACGCTATCGGTATTCGAGAGATTGTCCACGCTGATTTTCACCAAACCCGATTGGGCTTGCGCTGGCGAAGTCAACGCCAGAGAAATCGCCAACGCCAGCAGGGATATCCCAAGAGAAATTGAGCCGCTTCTACCGCAGAAAGGGACCGCAATCTTCGTCTTCATCAAAGTTTCCTTGATTTTTCCTTAGTGTGGGAATTCAACAACGCAGGGGCTGACGCAGACCAGAGTGTCACCGGACGGGACAGCGTCTTCGGAACTATACCCCGATAGTTGACCGAGTGTCGATGTGAACGTTCTTGCATATATACCAAATCAGGTCGAGCCCCAACCGCTGTATGACTCCGCCTCCCCGGCGTTTGACGAGTTTAGAACGTCACCATCGCACTGCTTTGCTTGACCTTGATAAGGTCGCTCATATCTAATTCGGAGAGTCCGCTCTTACGAGGAGAATCCCAGAAAATGCGCGTCGCTTTCTTAGGCTTGGGAATTATGGGCCACGCTATGGCCACAAATCTGGTCAAGGCTGGCCATGAAGTCACGGTTTGGAACCGCACGCCGGGCAAACTAGTGGAAGGCGCAGGCATCGCTCCCACTCCTGCCGCGGCGGCACAGGGCGCTGAGGTAGTCTGGCTCTGCGTTTCCGACACCGCCGCGGTTGAGAAGATATTGTTTGGTCCCGAAGGCATTGAGCAGGCTCTGACCGATGGCATGATCATCGCGGATTCCAGCACCATCTCGCCCTCTTCCACCGTCAAGTTTGCCGAGCGCGTGCGCGCCAAAGGCGTGGCGTACGTCGACGCTCCGATGACCGGATCGAAAATCGGCGCCGCAAATGGCACGCTGATTTTTATGGTCGGCGGAGACGAAGCGACCATCGATCGCCTCAGTCCTCTGTTTGCCGCCATGGGCAAGAAGGTCTTTCGGATGGGAGAAACGAGCAAAGGCCAGGCCACCAAGCTGGCAATGAATCTACAGATTGCCCTCATCTTCGAGGGTTTTGCGGAGGCGCTTACTCTCGCCACCAAGCTCGGCGTGGACTCCAAGCAATTGCTCTCGCTGATCGACGCCACCATGGTCCGCTCCGGCGTCGTGGACTACAAGGGACCGTTCATCCTGCAACGCGATTTCACGCCTAATTTCCCCCTCCGCCTTATGCACAAGGACATCCGCCTGGCGCTCGAGGCCGCGAAAGAAGCTCGCGTGAAGTTGCCCGCCCTCGAAACCGTGGAAGAGATCTACGAGATGGCCACCGAAGATGGCCACCAGGATCTCGACTACGCCGCGACGTTGACTCTGCTCGAAAAATGGGCGGGAATACAGGTGAAAGGCGAAGCGGCGTAATCGCGGAGAGATTGCAATAAGAGGCTTCTCTAGCGGCAACCCCGATCAGGAAGAGTTTTACAAACTTTTGACAAGCTTCTGACACTCTCCAATGACGCTCGGCCTACCGTCCTGTGCGAGGGATCAAGCCATGAATCTCGTGAAGTCCAGCCAACCGAACGTTTTCCGTGCGCCGCGTATGATCTACGCGATGGTGATCGCCTGCTTATTTTGCACCATTGCCGCTCAAGGAAACCTCTTCGAGTCGCTGAACGGCTTTAGTCTCCCGGCCAGCCCGGTAAACCTGGCCTTAAACCCCAGCTTGCGGCTGGGCTTCGTCTACGGCGGCACCACGTTGCAGTCTTTCACCTACTAACAGAGTCAAAAACAGCGGGCTACGAGCGCGCCGTCTCGATCCAAGTCTGCGGAATGCAACTCGATCTAATAGGCCAGCAGAATCCTCAAGTCGCGCACATTATTCCCTGTAGGGCCAATCTCGATTGCATCGTTTAGAGCGCTGAACAACGGATAAGCGTCGAACTTCTCGAGCGCTGTGCGAACATCCAGCCCCCTGGATTGCGCGCGCGTGATTGTCGTTCCATCCACCACCGCGCCGGCGGCGGGACTATTCCCATCCACGCCGTCGGTTCCAGCGCTCAGCACGGTAATGTTCTCTCCTGCAATCTTGTCCGCACACGCCAGCGCAAATTGCTGGTTGCGTCCGCCCACGCCGCCATTCGTGACTTTTACCGTCACTTCCCCGCCAGAAATCAGGCACGTGCGCGGACCTTGTTTTCTCAGCTCGTGCAACCGCTTCAACAAATATTCGGCCGCGCGTTCGTAATCCCAGTCGTCACAGGAATTGTCCACCTGCACGGCAAACTTCGCGCGCTCGGCCGCCGCACTCGCTTGCTCCACCGCTGTCTCGTTGGAGAGAATCGTCCACCAGCGCGAACCATGAAACGCCGGGTCGTCCGACTTCGGCGTCTCTTCAAGCGCATGGCGTTCAAAAAGCTCGCGCGTGGAATGCGGAAGCAGCGGCAACATTTCGTGCTTCTCCGCAATGCGATAACAATCCTCCACGCTGGTGGAGTCAGGCATGGTCGGACCCGACGCCAGAGCATCCGGCGTATCGTCAGGAACATCGGAAACCAGCAGTGAAACCTGCTGTGCCGGAAACGCCCGCTGCGCCAGCCGTCCACCCTTCACCGCCGAAAGATGCTTCCGGATGGTATTGATTTCGGCAATGGGCGCACCAGAATGCACCAGAGCGCCATAGGTCGCGATCAGATCGTCCATGGAAATCTCATCGTCGATGGGCCGCTCGACGATCGCTGATCCTCCACCACTCAGCAGAAAGATCACCAGCGACGCCGCAGTTTGCGCGTCCAGCGCTTTCAGAATCGCGTTCGCCGCGCGGATGGATTCAGCATTGGGCATGGGATGTCCGCCATGAAAATAACGGAACCCGCGTACTTGTGCCGACGGCTCAACCGAGCTGGCTACAATGCCTTCGAGCGAAGCTGTGCCGACATGCTGCGCCAGTGCCTCCACCATGGTGTGTCCGGCCTTCCCGATGGAGATCACCAGCACACGCGAATATGCCTGCAGGTGGTAAAGATCTTCGCGGATGCGCAATACCCCGCGCTCACAATGCACGTGCCGCGCAAATGCCTTGGAAATCGAAGCCTCGGCCAGCGCATATCGAAAGATTTCGCGCGCGGCTTCGCGCATTTGCCTAAACTGCAATTCGCGATCGGCATCCGGCATGGCAGGGATTATAAAGGCACTTCTCGCACGATTTCTTCCCGCACCCAACTTTCAATCGTCTCGCGCAACTCGCGCAGCCGCCCTTCAAAGAAGTGATCCGCTCCTTCAATCACCACCAACTTCTTCGGCTCCGGTAGCGATGCGATCAGAGCCTCCAGCTTCGCCCGCGGACCAAACTGATCGCGCGCCCCGCTCACAAACAACTTCGGCTTCACGCAATCGCGCAGAAAATCAAACGTGTAGGTGCGCGGCACCTCCGAATCGGCAGCGACCGGCCCAACTGGCGTTCCTACGCCGATCAAGGCCTTCACCTGCACATCCGAAAACGCTGCCCGCAATCCAACCGCAGCACCGAAAGAAAATCCTGCGAATAGCAAGGGGAGATGAAACTCCGCATACAACCAGTCCAGCGCGGTTTTAACATCTTCGACTTCCCCGTCGCCATGATCGTGCTCGCCATGGCTGAGTCCAGCGCCACGAAAGTTGAAGCGCAACACGGGAAACCCAAAACCGTTCAGCGCCTTCATGGTATGGAACACCACCTTGTTATGCAGAGTCCCACCAAACAGCGGATGCGGATGGCAAACCACCGCCGCGTGGGTGGCATTCTCGGCGCCCGCATTCAACAGCGCTTCCAGCCGTCCTGCAGGGCCTTCGAGGAAGAGCGACTTGATGGTTGAATTCTGGACGATCACAGCATTCAGATTACATGATTGACGCCACTCACCGCCGCTGGACGAGGGGGCAGTAGTTTATCCTTCTGCAATGGACCCCATCACGCTCACCCGCCAACTCGTCGACATCGAATCTATTTCTGGTAACGAAGCCGCGGTCGGAAACTATCTCTATGGAGAGCTCTGCCGCCTCGGCTACCAGACGATAAAGATGCCGGTCGAAGGCGATCGTGCCAACGTCTACGCCATTTCGCCGGAACAGCCGCATCCGGAGGTGGTTTTCTCCACCCACATGGACACCGTTCCACCATTCATTCCTTCTTCCGAAAATGACACGCACATCTACGGACGTGGCTCCTGCGATGCCAAGGGCATTATCGCCGCCCAGATCGCGGCCTCGGAACGATTGCGCCAGCAAGGAATTTATGTCGGGCTGCTGTTCGTGGTGGGAGAAGAGCGCGACAGCCTGGGCGCGAAAGTGGCCAATGAGTACATCGCCAAACAACAGGCGGCAAGCCAACAAGCGCATGGCTGCAAATACTTGGTCAACGGCGAACCGACCGAGAACCGCATCGCGCTGGCCTCGAAGGGCACTCTGCGCGTAGAAGTAACCGCTTCCGGCCGCATGGCGCATTCGGCTTATCCCGAACTCGGCGAATCCGCGATTGACAAGTTGATTGAAGCTCTCACGCGCCTGCGGGCGATGCCCTTGCCGTCCGATCCGGAGATTGGTCCGTGCACGCTGAACATCGGATTGATCGAAGGCGGCCGCGCACCCAACGTGATTCCTGATTATGCTCACGCAGATTTGCTCTATCGTCTGATCGGTCCATCGCAGGAACTGCGCCGCCAGATTCTTGAGACTGCGGGCTCTCAGGTGAAGGTTGAATGCCCGCTCGAACTCCCATTCCTGCGCCTGCGCACCATTGACGGATTGCCCACGATGATCGCCGCCTTCACCACCGACATTCCCAAACTAACGAACTGGGGCGAACCGCTGCTGATCGGACCAGGATCAATTCACGTCGCGCACACGGACGGCGAGTTCATCGAGAAGCAACAGCTGGCGGAAGCGATCGACCTGTGCTGCGCGATCGCGAAGCGGCTGGCTTCAAGTTAGAGGAAAGAAGTGGGAATCAGAGGTTATGCCGGACGGCCCCACGCCGAGCGCCTGCTGTCACGGTTTGTCGCTGTCACTATCCTTGTCGTTGTCTTTAGTTTTAGCTCTGGCCTTGTACTCCTCCTGTGAAATCGCGATCGCGCGTCGTGTCCTCGAACATAAACGTCGTCTCTCACCGTCGTCTTGAGATCATAGGTGTGGAATTTATCCGGGGCTCCGATTTCGCCCACCAGCAATTCCATCTTTGTACCTTCTTTCTTCCACTTGGCGAGATAGCGCCCATCTCCAACCGTCCGATGGAACGGCTCTGCCGCGGTGTACGCAAAATCGAAGCCATGGATCGAATCGCCATCCCTGATGTCCCCGCGTCCCCACCCCTCGACACCGCCATAGCGGCGATCCACGCCGTTAATGGGACGGTTCCAATGGGATTCGATCACTTGAATTTGCAACGGATACTCGGCTAGGTTCTTCCCCGCAAGCAACGTAAGCGGGAACATAAAAGCCACTACCAGAGCGAGCCTGCGCATTTTTTTCACCTCACGCACAGTGATTGGCGAACATATTATAGAGAGCCCGAGCACTTTGCAACGGGACCTCGCGGCGAGTCACAGCTGATTCTTGCGAGTTCCCCGCTTCCGCGAAAAACGTTTTAGACTGAAATGATGACCTCCACTCCCCTAAACTCCCTCTCCCGCGCTTCTTCCGCCTACCTGCGCTCCGCCATGCACCAGCCGATTCAGTGGCACGAGTGGGGCGAGGAGGCGTTTGCTTCCGCGCAGCGCGACAACAAGCCGATGCTGCTCGACATTGGAGCGGTGTGGTGCCACTGGTGCCATGTGATGGATCGCGAATCTTATGACGATCCGGAAGTAGCGGCCATTGTGAATGAGCATTTTATCGCGGTGAAGGTGGATCGCGACGAGCGTCCGGATATCGACAGCCGCTACCAGGCTGCGGTGAGCGCGGTGAGTGGGCAGGGTGGATGGCCGCTGACCGCGTTTCTTACTCCGGATGGCAAGCCGTTTTATGGTGGCACGTATTTTCCGCCGAGTGACGGCTATGGGCGCCCCAGCTTCAAGCGCGTGCTGATCAGCATCGCCAACGCGTACAAGGAAAAACATGGCGACGTGGTGGAGCAGGCGAAGATGGTGGAGAGCGCGATCGCGCAGGCGGAGTCGTTCGCCGGACGCAGCGGACGCGTCTCGGCGAGCATTATCGCGGCGATTCAGAAGTCGGCGGTCAGCATGTTCGACGCACAGCACGGCGGCTTCGGGCAGGCTCCCAAGTTTCCGCATCCCTCGGTGCTCGATTTGCTCATCGAACAGTACGTGCGCACGGCGGACGATAGCTTGCGTCACCTGATCGTGACCACCCTCGAGCACATGGCAAACGGCGGCGTTTACGACCAGCTTGCGGGAGGATTTCATCGTTACTCGGTGGACGAGGGCTGGGTCGTCCCGCACTTCGAGAAAATGTGCTACGACAACTCCGAACTGCTGAAGAACTACGTTCACGGATACCAGGCTACGGGCTCGGAATTCTTTGCGAGCGTGGCGCGCGACATCATTCGCTGGATGGACCAGTGGCTGAGCGACCGCGAGCGCGGCGGCTTCT
>PMXH01000329.1 GCA_003165855.1 Acidobacteriaceae bacterium
GCGCAAGGTAGCGATTGCGGATACGAAGGTGGCCTCTGCGGGTGTTCGCGCAGCTCGTTCCTTCCTCATGCCCCATTTGAGTTTTTCCGAAACGGCGACTCGGGGTGATGACCCCGTATACGTGTTCGGCAGCAAGCTACGACAGCGGCGTTTTACCCAGGCGGACTTCACATTGAACAGGCTGAACACGCCGCTGCCCTTCGGCAACTTTGCGACGCGGTTGGGGGGAACCTGGAATCTGTTCGATTCGTTCGCCACTTGGCACGGAATCAATCAAGCAAAACAGATGAACGAGGCCGTCGGACACCAGTTGGACCGCACGGATCAGGAGATTGTCTTTCGGGTGATCAGTTCCTACTACGACGTTCTGCTGGCAGCCAAGGAACTGGAAGTCGCCGAGCAGTCGGCCAAAACCTCCAACTCGATCATGGACCGCAGCCAGGCGAGATTCGACAGCGGGCTGACTGTCGAGTCCGATCTGCTGACAGCGAAGGTTCGCATGGCGGCGCGACAGCAGGAAGTGATCCGCGCCAGGAACGCTCTGGAGGTGGCGCGGGCACAGCTGAACACGGCGATGGGTGTACCGCTTGATTCTCTGTTCGAGACCACTGAAGCGTTGGCTGAGCGCACGCTTCCCGNNGCAGGCTGGGAAATGGATAACCCTACGTTCGTCGCCGGTGGCGGCGGCAACAACTGGTTGGGCGGGATCGAAGTGCAATTCGACATCTTTCAAGGCGGTGCCAAGCGGGCGGAACTCTCCCGGCAGCGAGCCCTCGAAGAAAAGGTTGTGGCGATGAAGCAGTCAGCTAGCGACGCCGTTCGCCTAGAAGTGAGGCGGGCTTATTACGAGACGGATGCCAATCGGCAGCAGATCGAAGTGGCGCGAGCGGCAATCGCCCAGGCACAGGAGAGTCTGCGCATCAACCAGGACCGCTACGACAGCGGACTGACCACGATTACCGATTTGTTGGGGGCTGAAGATGCCGCGCGCCGCAGCCAGACCGACTACTGGGAGGCCGTTTATCACTTCCAGACCAGCTACGCCAACCTGGAGTTGGCGAGCGGAAGCTTGAATCCGCAATCTCCCGTGGTGATGCCATGAATCGTGTGAATACCAAACGCAGACCTTCGGTTTTGGTGCTGCTCGCGGCTGTTAGCCTCGCGGGCTGCTCTACCGAACAAAGCCGTACGGCTCTGTTGCCGGAAACCGTGCGGAACATTCCCGTGCTCACGGCGCAGCAGGCGAACGTGCCCGATGTGCTGGAAGCGGTAGGGACAGTACGTGCCGCCCAAACCAGTGACGCCGCCAGCCAAATGATGGGGAACATCGTCGAGATCCGGGCTCACGAAGGAGACCACGTTCAACGCGGCCAAGTGCTCGCCGTAATCGACGACTCCCAGCCGCGAGCCGCAGTAGATCGCTCGACCGCAGCCGACCTCGCCGCCCAACAGCAACTGGTCGGAGCAGAGTCCGACCTAGCCCTGGCGGAATCAACGTTGAAGCGTTACCAAACTCTCTTCGAAAAGAAATCCGTGAGTCCGCAGGAGTTCGACGAAGTGAAAGCCCGCCGACAAGCGGCTCTCGCGCGTCGGGATATGGCAAAAGCTGGGCAAGCCCAGGCGCAGGCAGCATTGAGCCAGGCACGCACCTCCTTGGATTACACGCGGATTCGGGCGCCATTCGACGGCCTGGTGACGGAGAAGAAAGCCGATTCCGGCACGCTGGCTTCACCCGGCATGGCGATCTTCACTATTGAAGACGTGCGCCGCTATCGACTAGAGGCCACCGTTAACGAGAACGACCTCCAGTATGTACGAACAGGAGAGCAGGTTTCGGTCGTTATCGATGCCCTCGACAACTTGGGCCTGAAGGGTAAGGTTGTGCAAATCGTCCCAGCCGCGGACGCGGCGAGTCGCACGTTCCTGGTGAAGATCGACTTGCCCACAGACACTCGGCTGCGTTCAGGACTGTTCGGGCGAGCCCAGTTTTCTCGCGGCGAGCGGCAGGCGCTGTTGATTCCGCGCTCCGCGGTAGTCGAACGCGGCCAATTGCAGGGCATTTATGTGCTGGACCAAAACAAGGTTGCCAGCCTGCGCTACATCACTTTGGGGAAGCCTTCCGGGGCCGAGGTCGAAGTGCTGGCGGGCCTTCAGGACGGCGAGCGACTCGTGGCCAAACCGGGTGCAGTGGACTTGAATGGCAAACGCATTGAGGTGCAGTAGTGACTGACAAAGAATCCAAGTCGGTGACACAGCCCCCGAAGGGCTTGCGCCTGGCCGGTCGCATTGCCCACACTTTCATTGATTCGAAACTCACCCCGCTGGTGATCGTCGCTGCGCTGCTTCTTGGCGCCTTCAGCATTCTCAAGACCCCACGGGAAGAAGAGCCCCAAATCGTGGTGCCCATGCTCGACGTTTTTGTTCAGATGCCGGGTGCGTCGGCTGACGAGGTGGCACAGCGCGTCAGCCTTCCCATGGAGAAGTTGCTGCGCGAAGTGCCGGGCGTTGAGTACATCTACTCAATCAGTCATCCCGGCGTGAGCATGCTGGTTGTGCGTTTCTACGTTGGCGCCAAAGAAGAAGATGCGATCGTACAGACCTATAACAAGCTCTACTCCAACTTCGACCGTATCCCGCCCGGCGTCTCACAACCGATCATCAAGGTCCGATCGATTGATGACGTGCCGATTATGGCCCTCACGTTGTGGGGGAAAGACTATGACTCTTATCGCCTGCGGCGAATCGCGGGTGAGCTGGAAAATTCACTGAAGCCCCTCAACGACGTTTCTGAGACCAAGATCATCGGCGGGCAGCCTAGGCAAATACGGGTAGTGCTAGACACACAACGGCTCGCAGCCTACGGTCTTGCACCGGGCGCAATCGTGGGACAACTCCAGAACGCGAACAGCCGTGGCCAA
>PMXH01000080.1:0-2937 GCA_003165855.1 Acidobacteriaceae bacterium
GCCGCTGCGCGATCGCATGGAAATCATCGAACTGCAAGGCTATAGCGAGGAAGAAAAGCTGCACATCGCGGTGCGTTACCTGGTTCCACGGCAGGTGGAAGAGAACGGCATCACGGCTGAGCAGATCGAGTTTCCCGAGGCGGCCTTGCGTTATGTGATTCGTCACTACACGCGCGAGGCAGGTGTNNTGACCTGGGTGCGTTCGAACGCGGCGCAGCTGGGCATTGCGGAAGACTTCTTCGCCGATCACGACATTCACATGCACGTTCCGGCGGGAGCGATTCCGAAGGATGGTCCCTCGGCGGGCGTGACCATGGCGACGACATTGGTGTCGTTGCTGACGGGGCACCGCATCCGTCCGCTGCTGGCGATGACCGGCGAGATCACGCTGAGTGGCAACGTGCTTCCGGTGGGAGGCATTAAAGAAAAAGTGCTGGCCGCCAAGCGCGCCGGAGTGACCGACGTGATCCTGCCGGCGGAAAACAAGATGAACGTTGAGGAAGACCTGACGCCGGAACAGTTGGCGAACCTTACCGTGCATTATGTGAAGACAATTGACGAAGCGCTGCGCTTCTCTCTTCCGGAAGTGGCGCAGTCTGTGGCGGCGAAGATGTTGACACCGTCCCCTGAGGTGGCTCACGACAAGGTGGTGCTGGCGCAGGCTTAGAGCAGTTGCTAGTACCCAGTATCGAGTACCCAGTTGCCAGTCCTCCGGGACTGGCAATTTTTTTGCGCGCTATTTGCTCTAATGTTCCAACTGGAACATTTCACTTTGCAGAAAATTTGGGGCGTAGGTGGTTGATTCCTCGTGCGGAGTTTTGGGCGGATCAATGGATTCAAGGGGTTAGGCTGTGGAAGAAATGTCCACTTTCGAGGGTATCGGATGACTACGGAAGTAGGCTTGACTTTCGCGTCATGTACTTTATAAAGTACGTCGGCTGAGTGGGCCTTGTGCGCGGAGATACAGGCTTTCACCGTTTCGCAAAGGAACGGGAAGGGATACGTCCTGCCGATACCAGGCAGAAATCCCCACCAGTCGAAACGCGCGGCCAGGGGCAGTCTCGGTTGACAACCGATGTGACTGCGGTCACTGCAAAGCTGCAGCCGCCCACCTAGAATGCTCAGCGACCGCACCGTCACCGACGGCCCAACATTCCACAGGCTCTCCCGGCCTGTAAACCGTCTCGAAACGCAAGTCCTGACGATTGATCAGACCTCGACTGTCCCCAGTTCAGGAGGTCTCCACATGAGCAGCAATCGTAACCTCAAGATCCGTGTTCTCCGCGCTGTCCACTGCGCTCTGACGCTAGGAGCGCTTTCTTCGCTGCTGCTGATTGTCGGCCGCCCAGCGCAGGCCCAAACCGAGGCTGTGCTCTACAACTTCACCGGCGGGAGCGATGGCTTGCATCCGCAGTCCAGCCTTGTCTCTGACAGTGCGGGCAACTTCTATGGGACGACAGCGCTGGGGGGGACGTGTCCGGGGTGGAACCAATATGGATGTGGAGTCGTATTTGAACTTTCTCCGAACGGCAGCGGGGGCTGGAAACAAACCGTGCTCCACACCTTCGCCGCGCCACCGGATGGAGCGAATCCGTTGTTCTCTCCCGCGATATTCGACAAATCGGGAAACCTCTACGGTACGACGCAATGGGGCGGCGCGTTTAATGTGGGCACGGTGTTCGAACTTAGTCCCGTAGGAGCAAGCTGGACGGTAAATATTCTGTACAGCTTTACCGGCGGAGCCGACGGTGGACATCCGGCTGCCGGTCTGATCTTGGATGAGGCGGGCAATCTTTACGGTACCGGCCAGACTGGCGGTGCCAATGCCCAGGGTACTGTGTTCAAGGTGGCTCCGAGTGGCGCTGAGACGTTGCTCTACACCTTCGGAAGCCAGTCCGGGGACGGGTCCTACCCATTCGCGGGCTTGGTCCTCGATCAAACGGGCAATCTCTATGGCACAACCCTTAGTGGCGGCGCGCACGATGGCGGAACGGTGTTCAAGCTGACTCCCACCGGCACCGAGACGGTACTGTACAGTTTCGGGAGCCAGTCCGGAGATGGCTCCAACCCTTATGCAGGTTTGGTCTTCGATAAGACTGGCAACCTCTATGGTGCCACGTATAGCGGCGGCACAAACGGTGGCGGGACGGTGTTCAAGCTGTCTCCCACCGGCACCGAGACGGTGCTCTACAGCTTTGGCAGCCAATCCGGAGACGGGTCTAACCCTTATGGGGGCTCCTTGGTCCTCGATAACAATGGCAATCTTTACGGCACCACGGTTGGCGGCGGCGCGCACGGTGACGGGACCGTGTTCAAGCTGACCCCGACCGGCACCGAGACGGTGCTCTACAGCTTNNGCCAGAACCCGTCTATTTTCGGCCAAGCCGTTACGTTTACGGCTTCGGTGAGCTCGACAGCAGGATCGCCAACAGGAACCGTGATCCTTTTCGACGGCTCGACCCAGGTGGGAAGCGGCACGCTCACGAAGGGGAGTGTATCGATCGTAGTTGCGTCGCTGCCGGTGGGCGCGGACTCGATGACCGCCGAATACCAAGGCGGGGCAGGTTTCACGTCGAGTACATCGACGCCACTCTCTCAGACAGTTAGCCTTGCCCCGACCGCGACCACTCTGACTTCGTCCCTTAACCCGGCAGCCACCAACCAACTCGTCACCTTCACCGCGACCGTCACCAGCCAGTACGGCGGAGCAGCTACAGGCTCCGTGGTTTTTTACTCGGGATCGCAAAGCCTAGGCACGGTTTCGCTCAGTGGCAATCACGCAACCCTGACTACTTCTTTCGCTACCGCGGGAACGTATTCCATCTCCGCAAAATACAATGGCGACCCCAACAACGCGGTGAGCACGTCCCCCACTCTGAGTCAGGTGATCATTGCGGCCACGACGACCACGCTAACCTCCTCGCTGAATCCTTCGCT
>PMXH01000080.1:3040-3238 GCA_003165855.1 Acidobacteriaceae bacterium
AACGCCAGCGGTGTGGCCACGCTGACCGTATCCACCCTTAGCGCGGATACCTACCCGCTGACCGCTGCGTACTTAGGCGATGCAAACAACACGACCAGCACCTCCGCCGTCCTGAACCAGGTAATAAAGGAAATAACGAGCACGGCCGCGCTCACTTCGTCACCGAATCCATCGACCCAAGGTCAGGCTGTTACGTTC
>PMXH01000484.1 GCA_003165855.1 Acidobacteriaceae bacterium
GTCGGCATGTAAACCAGGAAACGTCCCGGCAGCGCGATGTGGCTGGTGATGCGCGCGCCTTTCTTGCCGATGGGCTCCTTGGCAATCTGCACCAGGATTTCCTGGCCTTCCTTCAGCAAATCGCTGATCTTCGGAACTTCATGCGACTCGCGGCGCGGGAAGCGGCGTCCACCTCCACGGCGTCCGCCGCGCTGCCGGTCGAAACCGGGGCGTGGACGCGGCGCACGCTGGGTGTAACCAGCCGTATTCGCCGGAGCACGAACCTCGGCTCGGCCGTCCACCACAACGCTCCCGCCGGCTTCGGCATCGAGCAGAGCTTCCGCCTGGGCTTGCGCCTCTTCGAGTTCCAATTCCTCGGAGTCTTCTTCGCTCTCTGCTGCGCTGCCTTCCGCAGGCGGCACGACACCCGCCTCGGCAAGAGACGACATGTGGATTTCCGCTACAGTCTCGCGGACGTCGGGAAGCCCGCGTGCCCCAGTCTCCGAACCGGGTTGGCCGGCCGCTCGCGTCTCTTCTTCAAACTCGTCGTAGCCGTCGTCGGACGATTCTTCGTAGCGGACGGTATCCGCTTCGTCTTCGTCGATGGTCTCTTCTTCCATTTCCATCGTGCCCGCCGCGGCGAAACCAGCAACCTGCGGCTCCGGGGCGGGAGGCACACCGCGGTCGGAATGCTCGGGGAAGGGCACGACGTGGCTCTCTTCAACAACTTCTTCCATGGCATCCGGCGCATTGCCCGCCCCGGCAATGCCTGCGCTCACCGCGTCTCGGCGGTGAAACTCGCGGTTCCAGTCCATGGAAGTCGAAGCGGACTCGACCTGTTCTTCGTGGACGGGCTGCGCATCGTGGTGCTGCTCATGCAGTGGTTCGGTCGAGGTCGCGGCGAAAATCGGTTCGTCTTCCGGGAAGGTCGCGGCGATCGGCGCGGAAGATTCCGGAGCAGGTTCGGTTGCTCGTTCTTCCCGCCGACTTTGCTGCGGCGCCGCCGCTGGCTGCGCCAGGCCACGGTACTTCGAAATCGATTCTCCGGGAAGCACCATCGGCTGGTATCCGGCCGGCGGTCCAAACTGCGTGGCGCGGCGTGATTCCTGGGGACGAGATACCGGGGGCGCAACACTCTCGGCTATAGGCTTGGCCACAGGCGGCTCCGCGGCACGATCTCGTCCGTCGCCTCTTCCCTCGCCTCGCCCGTCGGCTCTCCCATCGCGACGTCCACCCCGACGGCGGCGGCGGCCTCGAAAACCTCCGCGCTCGCGCTCTTGAGAATCTTCGCTCTTGGAAGGCTCTGCCGCAGCCTCGCCTGCTAGCGAAGGCTGACCTTCCGCAGGTTCTTCCGCGTCTTCAAAATCCCGCCCAGATGCCGCCTCGAAGGTCGCATCCGGTTCGGCCGCGTCGGTTCCTTCAGAGGCTTGCGGCCCTGAAGACGAGCCCTCCGTCCGCACCGGCGCACGCAGATCCTGCACACTGCGATTCGCCGGCACCGCGTCGGTCAAATCCTCGTCGTGCTCTTCCAACTCCATAAAGTCGGAAACATAAAGGAAGGCATCGCGCTCCAGGCCGATGTCGACGAAGGCGGACTGCATGCCGGGCAGCACGCGCGTGACGCGGCCCTTGTAGATGGACCCGGCTAATGTGTATTCATTTTCGCGCTCGAGGTAGACTTCCGCGAGCAGATCGTCTTCCACCAGCCCCACCTTGGTTTCGTGCGGTGTGGAAGAGACAAATAACTCTTTGTTCATGGACACTCCGGTCCTGCCCTGACTCGTTTAAGAAAGTCGGGCGGGCTTCACCGGGCGGTCAACCGGAAGGAAACGGGAGGATCGAGCGTCGCGATACTGGCCCCATATTGGGGACGGCTGGGGCCGGGGAGGTTTCTCCCTGACCNNGCCGGGTTTGTGACCGCACTCTCAGACCGTTTCCAGTCGGGGGGCCGTTTCCCTGCCAGCAGCTTTCTTGCTTCAATCCTGCCCGGCCTTCGACTTCTCGACTGGCCGGTGAAATGCCCTCTTTACGCGAGGGCGATCGATATTTTTGGGGCTGCGCCTTGCCAGCGCAGCGATTGCTCCCCTGCCGTCTTCCCAGTTTACTAAATCATGAACCCCTTAGCTGGCTAATCCAATCTTGGTTAACCCAGCTAATTCACAAACCGGCGCATACGAACATTCATTACCATCCCCAGCGCCAGGAACATGAACAACACGGAAGACCCACCGTAACTCATCAGCGGCAGAGGTATTCCAGTGACCGGCATAAAACCGACCACCATGCCGACGTTGACCAGGATATGGAAGCTAAGCACAGCCACCACACCCATCACCACGAACGTGCCAGCGCGGTCGGGCGCTGTTTGCGCGTTCTGGGTCAAACGCATCAACACAATGAAGTATAACAGCAGAACTCCCAGCGCGCCCACGAATCCATGCTCCTCGGAAAATGCCGCGAAAATAAAGTCCGTTTGTGGAACTGGCAGGAAAGCCCCGTGTGTTTGCGAGCCTTTACCGCCCCACAACCCTCCCGAACCCACGGCAATCTTGGATTGCTCAACTTGATACCCCGTCCCCTGGGGATCGTTTTCGGGATCCATAAAGCTGGTGAGCCGCTGCTTCTGGTAGGACTTCAGAACGTGCACCCGCGGAACGAAGAACACCGCTCCCACAGCAATTGCCGCCAGCAGGACCACCACCAGCCCCTGCTTCCACTGCATTCCACCCAGAAACACTCCCATCACCGCGATCGGAATATAGGTGAGAGCCGTCCCCAGGTCAGGCTGCTTCANNATCTTGATCCAGCGCTTGGCCCCCAGGTATTTCTGCCCAAAGATCAACACTCCCACGAGGGAAGCGACCGCCGCAATATAAAACCAATGGATCCTATCGAGCAGCGCCTGGTAGTTCACAGCGCTGATGGCAAACATCATCCCTACGCCCGCTAGAACCCAATAGATCTGCTTGACGTGCGATCCGACAAACTTGGTGTGCAGAGTGGCGCTGCGAATTTCCATGATGCCCAGCCCACAAATCATGAGCACAAAGACCAGCAGCAGCCAGTCAAAATCGCGAAATGAAACGTATCTGCTCATGAGTAGCGAGTACCCAGCACCGAGTGCAGAGTACCAGCCCCCCTCCGCGGATCTTCTTTTCCTACCGGCTTCATTGCTTCTTCCCGTTACTCGGTACTAAGTACTGGGTACTAAACATCCCCGGCGCAGCAGCCGCCGCCACCAACGGTTTCTTCGGCAGATCGATCACAAATCGCCCGCCTTCCAATTTGTCGCCGCCGGGCGCTGTCCACAGAGCGCCTATGTCAACCTTGCCATCGCTCTTCGTCTTCTCCACCATCTTCGGAGGCAGACGCCGCTGCTTGTCGACATACGCTTTAAGCACTTGCGTCGCCAGGCGCGCCGCCAATTTTCCGTGCTCGCCTCCTTCAAACAGGACGCAGACAATGACGTCCGGATTTCGCCGCGGCGTGAATCCTACGAACCACCCATTCTGCGCGAGATCTGCGGCGTTCTTGAACTTCGCGCGAGTCGCCAGCGAAACAATCTGCGCCGATCCTGTCTTCCCCGCTATATCAATCCCGGGAATATGCGCCGAGGGAGCTGTACCTTCCGGCAACAGAACGCGTGACATCGCATCCGTAATGAAGGTCCACCCCTCGGGATCGATCGGAATGCTCTTGGTTTCGGTAACGTGACTCGTCTCGACATATCCCTTGGGAAGCTCTTCCGGGTCGACCACGTGCGGTACGACCATGCGGCCGCCCATGGAGATCGCTCCCACCGCGCGCATCAGTTGCACCGGCGTGATCGCCACCGCGCCCTGCCCAATGCCCACCGAAATCGTTTCCCCCGCAAACCATTTCTGTTTAAAGTTGCGGATCTTCCACTCTTCCGACGGCATCACTCCGCTCACTTCATTGGGCAAGTCGATGCCAGTTTTCTGTCCCAGGCCCAGAGCCGTAGCGTACTTGGCAATGCGCTCGATGCCTAGCTTCTCCGCCAGCGTGTAAAAGAATACGTCGCAGGATTGGTAAATCGCTTTCTCCAGTGTCACGGAACCGTGCCCGCCTTTCACCCAGCAGCCGAACCGTCTTCCGTAAAACTCGGCACTCCCCGTGCAGTTCACGTGCAGCGTCTGTGCAATCCCCTCCTGCCATCCCGCCGTAGCCATGATGATCTTGAACGTCGAACCTGGAGCCAGCTGCGCCTGAATCGCCTTGTTCAGCAGCGGCTTGTCCGGATCGTTCACCAGCTTGTTCCACTCATCGCGCGAAACCCGCACCGCAAAATCGTTGGGATCGAAGGTCGGCCGGCTCACCATCGCCAGGATTTCCCCGGTCTTTGGGTCCATCGCAACAATTGCGCCGTTCTTCCCCTCCAGCGCTTCCTCGGCTGCGATCTGCAGATCGATATCGATCGTGAGCTTTAACTGTTTTCCGGGGATCGCATCGGTTTGCGCCAGCGGCTCCCCGACTTCGCGTCCATGACTGTTCACCACCTCGCGCCGCGCTCCGTTCTTCCCCATCAACGCCGTGTTGTACTGCCGCTCCACTCCGGAAACTCCCACCACATCGCCCGGGTTATAGAGCTCGAACTGCGGCTGGTTCAGCATGTCTTCCGTCACTTCACCCACATAGCCAATCAGGTGTGCGAGGAACCCGTTGCGCGGATACAGACGCCGGTCCGCGCGAATCGTGTCCAGTTCCGGCAGTTCGTTGCGATGCGCTTCGATGAAGGCCTGCTCGTCCGGAGTGATGTCTTCTTTCAGGAAGATGGGCTGGTACTGCGGCATAGCCGCGAAGTGGCGGATTCGCGCACGCACTTCGGTCGCATCCAGGTGCAGGCCTTGTGCAATCAGGTCCGCATCCGCATTGAAATCACGCGCAGAATCGCGCAACAGCAGCGCTGAGAACGAAGGATAGTTGTCCACGATGATGCGCCCTTCGCGGTCCAGAATCTTGCCACGAGGGGCGAGGATCGGCACATTGCGAATGCGGTTCTTCTCGGCCGCGGAGGCGTAGTAACCGCTCTCCATCACCTGCAGCTTCCACAGCCCGTACGCCAGCACAAGAAAGATGGCGAGGATTATGTACTGCGCCGCCGTCAGGCGGAATTCCGATACTTTGTCGTCGCGGCCGAACATCGGGCTTCGGGCTTCGGCCTTCAGGCTTCAGGTGCGCGAGCAAACCTGGCCAGAGGCAGATGCCTTCTTATCCTCTCGGGGAATTGTCTTTATTGTAATGCGTGAAGCGCTCCAAGGGCGTCCATTCCGATGACGAAGGTCACTGGCAAGTTCGTCTTGGCTTGAGCTGAAGCCCGAAAGCCGAAGCCCGAAGCCGCCTCTCACGTTCTCTGCTTGAACTTGTCCAGCATAAAATACAGTCCCACTCCGAGGACGGCGTTTGCCAGCCCTGCCAGCACTCCGTGGCTCCAACTCCAGTTCAGAGTCAGATTCACCATGCCCCGTGCCACCGTGAAATAGACTGCGGCATGAACCAGATAAAACCCCAGCGTGACCAGCAATCGGGCTCCGGCGTTTTCGACGTCCAGTTTCGCACCCAGCGACGACGCCAGGTACCCGACCACGGTCATGGCAATGCCATTGATCCCGATCGGGTAGGCCCCTAACATGTCCTGCGATAGACCAATGGCCGCCCCGGTGAACAGCCCGGAAATCGGATTCCGCCGCGCCATGGCAAAGAATATCGTCACCAGCAACGGCAGGTCGAAAACGGAGAAGAACGGAAATCGTCTCGGCACGTACGCCTGCAGGAATAGCGCCAGCAACGGCACACCCACCGTCACCGGAAAGCTGAACCGGTAAACCTCAATCTGTTCCCCCGATGTGTAAGTGATGGGCACGCTAGTGAGGATTATCTTCGGTTGGAGGTGGTTGCGGACTCGGCTCCGCAGTCGGAGGTTTGGGCCGCGGCGCTGCCGGCTTCGCCGGAGAACTCGCCGGACTCAGGCCCGTCGCATTCCCGGTGCCGCCATTGCTTGCGGAACCGCTGGTGGCGGACGCGCCAACTGGCGCCCTTTGAACGACTTTCTTTAGAACCTGGCCCGTGGCGGGCTGCGCCGCAACCGGCATACTTTGCGCCCCGCTCGTGCTCGCGGCATTCCCGCCCGTTGGAGCCGATGTGGCTGGCGTCTTCACGCCAGCGCTCGTGCCAGCCGCGCTGCTCGCGGTCGCCCCACTCGGAGTTGTTCCCGGTGCTGGCGTCACCACCACAGGCTTGTCCGGCACCGAAGGCAGGCGCTCCGCCAGAATATCCGCCGCGCGCACTCTGCCTCCGCTATCTACCACCGCGTTCTTCTCCTGCTTTTCCGTTACCACCAAAACTTCTTCCAGCCGGCTCAGATCTGCAGCCGGTCTTACCAGGATGTTCAGAAACATATCTTTCCCCGGACTTACCTTACTCACCGTGCCCACCGGCAGTCCCTTGGGAAAAATCTGATCGCCACCGCTGCTCAGCACGGTATCTCCCGGCGCAACTTGTTCGTCGCTCATCACCCGTTCCAGAATCACTTCGCCATCGGCAGTTCCGCGGAGCACGCCCTGCAACCGTGACTTCTCCAGCATCCCACCCACGCCGCTGCTCTGATCGTTGATCATCAATACCAGCGAAGTCGAAGGATACACGCGCAACACTTTGCCCACGATGCCGCCCGCTGTAATCACCGCCATATCCGGCGTAAGGCCGTCATTCGAACCCCGGTCAATGTAGATGGACCGCGAAAGATCGCTTCCGCTCGATCCAATCACCTGGGCCGGCACGGTCTTAACGATGAACTGCTCCTTGAACGCCAGCAGGGATTGCAGCCGGTGCGCCTGGGTGGCGTCTTCGCTCAGCCGCACCTCTTTCAGCCGCATCTGCTCGATCTGTTCCTTGAGCTGGCGGTTCTCCGCCCGCACTCCGCGCAGGAAAAAATAGTTGTGCCAGAGATTGCCGCTGCCGTTCTGCGCCCGGACCAGACCGCGCTCGAAAGGAGTAATTGCGCCCACCGCCCAGATGCGGATCAAACGCGTGCTGTCCGCGTCATTGCCCCGCTTCACCTGCACCGCCAGCCCCAGCACCTGCAGAAACAACACTCCTACCAGGATGGTCAGGTTACGGTAACGGCCAAGTACAGATTCCATAATGCAGGGATCAGGGGTCAGGTTTCAGGGATTAGGGAACTCGTTGAAACTCTTTTCTCTCTACGGCTAGCCCCTATTCCCCAGTCCCTGATCCCTATTCGATCGAAATTTTTCTTAGCAGTTTGAAGTCGCTGAGCATCTTGCCTGTGCCCAGCACCACGCTGCACAGCGGATCGTCGGCAATCGAAACCGGCAGCCCGGTTTCTTCGCGGATGCGCTTGTCCAGATTCTTCAACAGCGCCCCGCCTCCGGTCAAAACAATGCCGCGGTCGCTGATGTCCGCCGAAAGCTCCGGCGGCGTGCGCTCCAGCGCGACTCGAATCGCATTCATGATCGTCGAAACGCATTCGCTCAACGCCTCGCGGATTTCGCCGTCGTCCACCGTGATGGTTTTCGGCACACCTTCAATCAGGTTGCGCCCCTTGATCTCCATGGTCATCGGCTTGTCCAGCTGATGCGCCGACCCAATCTCCATCTTGATCTGTTCGGCGGTGCGCTCGCCGATCAGCAGGTTATATTTCCGCTTCAGATAATTCATGATGGCTTCGTCCATCTGGTTCCCGGCCATCCGTACCGACCGCGAATAGACGATGCCCGACAGCGAAATCACCGCGATGTCCGTGGTCCCGCCGCCAATATCGATCACCATGTTGCCGCCCGGCTCGGTGATGGGCAGCCCAGCGCCGATGGCCGCCACCATCGCCTGCTCCACCAGGTGGACCTCGCTCGCCTTGGCGCGGTAGGCCGAGTCCATCACCGCGCGCTTCTCCACCTGCGTGAT
>PMXH01000117.1:0-4616 GCA_003165855.1 Acidobacteriaceae bacterium
GCGATCGCCGCGCCGATGCCGCGGCTGGCACCGGTTACGATTAGAGTGCCGTTGCTGGCCTGCACTGTCATGGAATCGAACCTTCCGGATCACTGTAGCAAAAATGCTTTTGTCCCGTCCGTTCAGTCTGAAGGCTGACGTTCGTAACCTGCTCCCCCCGGTCCTCAGGTCCTAGAATCTCTATCAGGGATGCGCAATTGCTTGCAGTCGCTGATCGATGAACTTAGGCTCAAGGAGCCGTGGAAGCCGGTTTCGCGTCCGGCGCTGGCTGCGTGGCTCGTCTTTTATGTCGCGTTCCTCGTCTATGCTTTTTCCGCGCACGGCGGATTTCTTTTCATCGATATGGCCAATCTCATCGTGCATGAAGGCGGCCACAACCTGTTCGGATGGTTTGGCCCCACGATCGGTCTCTGGGGAGGCACGCTTTTGCAGTGGCTGGTTCCATTTCTTCTGGCCGCGTACTTTTTCGCGCAGCGCGAGACCTCCGGCTTTGTCTTCTGTCTTTTTTTCTTCTTCGAAAACTGGCTCTACACCGCAACCTACATGGCCGACGCGCGCGCCCTGGTGCTGCCCCTGGTCACCACTGGCGACCCCGAGTTTGCCCGGCACGATTTCAACGCCATCTTTTCGAGTCTCGGTATTCTGAACTACGACACCACGATCGCTGCCGCGGTGCGTACTCTGGGCGGGTGCGGAATGATCGCTGTAGTAATTTGGTTTGCACGCCACAAAACTGTTCGCAAAGGATCAAGCCCGCTTCAAGCGCCACACGAAGAAGCGACCAAGTTCCAACAGTTCCTCGCTAAGGAATCCAATCCGCGATAAAGATATTCGTCTCGTGCGGCGCTTTTGCGTTGCGGTTCGATGCCCACACCAGCTTCTTTCCGTCCGGGCTGAACATGGGGAAGCCGTCGAAGCCGTCGCTGTAGGTGACGCGCTCCAGGCCGGTGCCATCGGAATTGATCAACCAGAGCTCGAAGTTGCCCATGCCGCCGGTCGAATGCGTGACTGGATCGTAATTCGAGGAAAAGATAATCCGCGTGCCGTCGGCGAGGAACGATGGCCCAAAGCTGGCCGCGCCCAGGTTCGTGATCTGGCGTTTGCCGCTGCCGTCGGCCTTCATGATCCAGAGCTCAAGCGATGTGGGCCGAATCAGGTTCTGCGTCAGCAATTCCTTGTAGTCGCCGATTTCTTTTTCGGTCTGGGGATGATAAGCCCGGTAGACAATCCATTTGCGGTCGGGCGAGTAGAACGGGCCGCCGTCGTAGCCCAATTCGTGAGTAAGTTGTTTAACGTGCTTGCCGTCGGCGTCCATGGAATAGATGTCGAGATCGCCGTGGCGCAGCGAAGTGAAGACGATCTTCTTGCCGTCGACCGAAATCGTGGATTCGGCGTCGTAGCCCGGCGAGTTCGTGAGCTGCTTGAGGTCCGATCCGTCGGGATTTGCGGTGAAGATGTCATATCCGGGATAAACAGCCCAGACATAACCCTTGGAGAAGTCGGGGCGTGGCGGACAATCCGGGCTGGCCAGGTGCGTGGAAGAAAACAGAATCTTCTTGCCATCGGGATAGAAATAGCTGCAGGTGGTGCGGCCCTTGCCGGTTGAGACCATGCGCTGGTCGCTGCCCTCGAGGTTCATGGTGAAGATCTGATCGCATTTCACGTCACCGTGAGATGACTGGAAGATCAGCTTGGTGCCGTCGGCGGAGAAATAGGCTTCGGCGTTCTGTCCGCCGAAAGTCAGCTGATGCACGTTCCGCAGGTGCTTCTCCTGCGGCGTGGCGAGATCGGGCGGATTCGAAATCTGCGCCTGAAGCGCGGACAGCAGAGCGAGTGCAGTTACGAGAATGGCAAAGATTCGATTCATGGGATGTTGGCTAGTGTAGCAAAAGCAAAGCAACCCTAAACACAGAGGGGACAGGGGAACACAGGGTAGAGCATAATCGGCCCAGCGTGCACCTGTGATCGTCTGTGTCCCCTGTGGTTAAGGTTTTTCCTTGCGGGTAGAATACGCGGCAGGTTCTGGAGGTTTCATGAAATTGTTTCTAACAGTCGTTGCTGCCGCATCGCTGGCTGTGGGAATCATCGTCCTCAACATTTATTCATACGCATCGGCGTCCGCGAAAGACAGCGCGGAGACGTTGCGCCAGCTCGAAGGCGAGTTCATGAAGGCTGCGGCCGAACGCGGTTCCGCAGGGTACATGTCTTACTACGCCGACGATGCCGTTGAAGTGCCCAACGGCACGGCGACTATTCAAGGAAAAACAAACATTGCCAAGACGATGGGATTCCTTGATGACAAGAATAACCGTCTCAGCTGGACTCCGGTCGGTGCCGACATCTCAGCGTCCGGCGACTTGGGCTATACCTACGGAACCTTCGAGTTCAGTTCGAAGGACAAAGACGGCAAGACGGTCGTCGAACACGGCAAGTACACCAGCATCTGGAAAAAGCAGAAGGACGGAAGCTGGAAGGTTGTGCTGGATATGGGGAACGCCAGTGCAGAGCCAGCGAAGTAGCGAAGGTGTTTTTCTTCTTCGGATCGAACCAGCTATTTCCGAAAGTGATTGCTGATGGCTTCCGCTTGCCCTCGGGTGACGACCGCCGAGAGTGCTGCCGGGTCGGCCTGCTTTACCGCCTGCAGGCTGCCGAAGTGTTCGAGAAGACGTCGAGTCGTGCTCTCGCCTACGCCGGGGATTTCCAGGAGTTCCGTCGAGCGGTCGCGCATCTGCCGGCGCTTGCGATGGAAGGTCACGGCAAAGCGGTGGGCTTCGTCGCGAATCAGTTGAATCAGATGCAGTACTGGCGAGTGATGATCGAGAGCGATTGGATCTTTTTCTTGACCATAGACGTAGAGAATCTCTTCGCGCTTGGCGATGGCCGCGAGCGGCTGGTTGATGATCTCAAGCGATTCCAGCGCCTCGGCTGCCGCGTGCAACTGGCCGAGTCCGCCATCGATGAGAACGAGGCTGGGCATTGGTTTTTCTTCCTGGTGCAGGCGTTTGTAGCGGCGTGCGACTACCTCGCGCATGGAAGCGAAATCGTCCACGCCCTCGACGGTGCGGATGATGAACTTGCGGTAATCCGATTTCTTCATCTTGCCGTCTTCCCAAACCACCATGGAAGCCACGGTTTCCGCGCCTTGAATGTGAGAAATGTCGAAGCATTCGATGCGCTTGGGAAGTTCGGGCAGGCTGAGTGCCTCTTGCAGTTCCTCCTGGATGGCCTTGGTGTTGGGCTTGAGCACGCGAAAACGCTGATCGTAGGATTGCTTCGCGTTGGTGCCGGCAAGATCGATGAGAGCGCGCTTATCGCCACGCTGCGGGACCAGAAGATTCACGCGAGTGGCGCGGCCGCCTTCGCCTGCGAGCTGATCGGAGAGCAGATCTTCTAAAGTTTCGCGATCCTCGAAATCTACCGGGACGTATAGATTTCGGGGAACGTAGGGCTGGCCGATGTAGATCTGCTTGAGCAGTGCGGAGAAGAACTCGCCCGGGTTGAAAGGGCCTGTGGTAGGAGAGGCCGAGCTTTGCTCGGCCGGACTGCCGAGAGCGGCTGTCCCCACATGGTCTATGGAAGGTTCGGCATCCGAGGGTGCCGCGAACTCCGGGAGATCTTCCCAGAAAAACTCACGGCGGTCGACTACTCGGCCGCCGCGCATGTGAAACAGGTTTACCGCCAGCATGCCATTTTCATAGTGATACCCGAAGACGTCGGCGTCGTCGCCTTCGGCGGCGGCGATGCGCTGGCGTTCTTGCAATTGCTCGACAGTCGAAATTAGATCGCGGTATCGCGCAGCACTCTCGTACTCTTCGGCTGCGGACGCTTGTTCCATGCGAGTGTGCAACGAGCGGCTTAGATCGGTGGGACGGCCTTCGAGAAAAAGCTTCACGTCGTGTACGGCTTCCTGGTAAGCATCTGGGGTGGTCATGTCCTTCACGCAAGGGCCCAGGCAGCGTTTGATGTAGTACTGGAGGCAAGGACGCGGGTGAAAGCGCAAGAGATCCACCTTGCAGGACGGGATCAGGAAGTTACGATGAATGAGGTCGACGATGCGATAAGCGAGATTAGCTGGGAAGTAAGGACCGTAGTAGGTGCTGCCGTCCTTGCGCAGGCGGCGGGTGACGTAAACCCGCGGCCAGCGCTCGCCCAGGGTGAGCTTCACGTAGGGGTAAGTCTTGTCGTCGCGCAGCAGGATGTTGAAGCGCGGTTTGCGCTGCTTAATCAGATTGTTCTCGAGAGCCAGCGCTTCTTTGTTGTTCGCGACGACGATGTAGTCGACGTCGACGGCCTCGCGCACCAGGGTGCCGGTCTTCGAATCTTCCCAACGGCCTTCGTGGAAGTAGCTGGCCACGCGGCTTCGCAGGTTCTTCGCCTTGCCCACGTAGATGACTGCGCCCTCGGCATTCTTGTAGAGATACACGCCGGGCTCGGTGGGGATGGTGCGGATTTTCTGGNNGCGCAGGGCTGTTGTGCGCCGGGACGACGGTCGCGCTGGGGCAAACGACGAATCCCTCGCAATCCAACCGGGCTGAGGCGGCGAAGCCGGCGGAGCAGAAGAGGGAAGATGCTGCACAAGCCGCTGCTAAGTCCGGTGCCCACCATTTCGACCGCGT
>PMXH01000117.1:4633-10705 GCA_003165855.1 Acidobacteriaceae bacterium
GTCTGGACTTCAAGAACTATGCCGAGGAATTGCCGGAAGGGAATTGTCCGTTTGGAATCGACAACCAGCACGCGTCAAAGGGCCAGACGGGCGACTATGTGCGACGGCACGTGCCCTTCCTCAGCTTTCGGGAAGTGCAAGAAAAGTGGTGTGACCACGTGGTACGCGTCGATTCGAGCAAGGGCAACAGCCTTTTGGGAATTGATGACAATTTCTTCGTGAGGGATGCGAAGGCGGGGCTGGTGGCCTACTCGTTCTACTCACCCAACATGAACAACGACGGGCACAATACGAATGTAGGAGTGGCTGGCGCCTGGGTGAGCAGGTTTCTGGAGAAGACTTTCACTGAAAAGTTGCGCCAAGGCACGCTGGTGATTGTGACCTTCGATGAGTCCGACCATAATGCCGACAATCGGATCTTCACGCTCTTTCTCGGCGACATGGTGAAAGATGCGAGCCAGCAGGATGCCAAGGTGCTCGACCGTCATTGCACGCATGATAACGTGCTGCGAATGATCGAAGACAACTTTGGTATGGAGCCGTTGACCGAGGCAGATCGCGCTGCAGCGCCAATAACGGACATTTGGAAGTAAGCTCGTGTGTGTTACGATTATTCAATATGGGTAATACACTGACAATTCGTCTTACGGATGAACTTCTTGCGTGGCTGAAGGAGACATCCCGGGTGACAGGTGTGCCCATGGGGCGACTGGTTCGCGAGCAACTCGAAAGCGCCAAGTCTAAAGGGGGGAAACAGCGATTTCTCCGCCATATTGGGGCTCTTAGCGGACCACGTGACCTCTCGTCCCGTAAGGGATACTCGCGGCGATGAGGGGAATTGCTGACACTGGTCTCATCGTCGCCCTTGGCAACCGCCACGATCAGCATCATTCTTGGGCGGCCCATCTGGCCAAGTCCCTCAACGAGCCTTTGCTTACCTGCGAATCGGTTCTCAGCGAAGCGGCATTTCACTTGGGATCGAGCTCCTATGTACTATCGTTAGTGCAGGACGAACTGTTGCAGGTGGCGTTCGACTTTGCTGCGAACCTGCCCCAATTGCGTGAACTGGCGCGACGTTACGCGGATCGGCAACCGGACTTGGCCGATCTGTGTCTGGTGCGCATGAGTGAGCTTTATCCGCGCCACAGCATCATCACGGTCGACGAATCCGATTTCCGCGTCTACCGGAGGAACAAAAGGGAAGCGATTCCCCTCATCTGTCCGCCCCGAGCGAACTGAAAAGTTGAAGGCTGGAATCGGAGCGCCACCGTATAAAATTTCCACCTCCCATGTTGGGTTTGCGTTGCCCCGGCCATGGATGGTTACTGGCTGCACCCAGGCTAGGGCTCGCAAATGGTTGAAAACGTATATACTTATGTTTGTCGAGGTCGATACGGGAAACTGGCACGCCTCGTGCAAAAGCTAGGGATGGGACTTGTAATGCTAGATGATCTTCCAGGGCCTAAGACTATAGAAATTCCGCGCGCGGGAGAACCCGATCGCGCTGAGACAAGAAATCAAGGAGCCTCTTTCAATATGACCCGCACTTCGTTAACGATTTTCCTGGCAGTCAGCATGGCGGCGACGGTCGGCTGCACCAGCAAGAACTACGTGAAGCAACAGACCACGCCGTTAATCAACAAGACCAATGAACTGGATGACATGACGGCGAAAAACAGCAAGGACATCAAGGACGTCGATGCCCGGGCGCAGGCCGGAATTCAGGCGGTGAATGCCAAGACCGCAGATGTGGAACAGAAAGCGCAGGTCGCCGGGCAGTCCGCGGCGTCGGCGCAACAGATGGCAGACGCGGCCAACAATCGCGTGGGCGCGCTAACCAACACCGTGGCGAACCTGGACAACTATCGGCCGGTGGCGGAGACGTCGGTGAAGTTTGGCTTCAACAAGGACAATCTGACGCCAACCGCCAAAGAGGCGCTTGATCAGTTGGCGGGGAGCATTGCCAGCACCAAGGGCTATATTATCGCGCTCGAAGGCAGCACCGATTCCGTGGGATCGACCGAGTACAACTACGATCTCAGCCAGCGGCGCGCGAACGCAGTGATTCAATATTTGGCGTCGAAGTACAGTGTGCCGGCCCACAAGATTTACGTGATCGGGCTGGGCAAGGACAAGCCGGTGGAGACGAACAACACGAAACAAGGCCGTGCGGACAATCGCCGCGTGGATGTCCGTCTGATGACGAACACGGTGGGCGACACGACTCAGCCAGCGACGACACCTACAACGACTGGGCAGAATAATCCGTCGTCGATGTAAGCGAGATTAAGATAGCTTTTCCTCCTCCCCCGAGGAGTTTGCCAAAGGCCGCTCAAAGTCTCCCCCTGAGCGGCCTGTTTTTTTCGTTGCTAACCGCCTGGGTGGTAGCAAGACCGCAGTTTCCAAGGAGCCTCGTTACAGCGGTAAAATAGACGTTATGCGACGTTGCCTGTGTTTGGGTTTGCTGTTGGGATTGAGCGCTGCGATGTGGGCGCAACAGGATTCGACACCTGCTTCCGCGCCGGGCGGGGATTCTGAGAAGCAGGCGCGTACGCCGAACCTGGCGCCGCCGCGCTCGGATCGGGTGCAGGCCGACGATTTGGGATCGGAACTGGGGCAGAGCTCGAGCAAAGATACCCAGATTGATTTGAGCGCACCCGAGGACGACGCCAAAGCGCATCCGCAGAGTTCGGCGGCCGTGGCTGAGGCTGGAAGCAGCGGGATTACTGAGTTTCACACCTGGGATCCACACAAGGCTGCAAAAAGCGTTGAAATAGGAGACTTCTATTTCAAACGAAAGAACTACCGCGCCGCCCAGGACCGCTACCGCGAAGCGCTGCGCTACAAAGACAACGACGCGGTGGCGACAATCAAGCTGGCCGTGTGCCTGGAAAAGCTCGGCGTGCTGGACGATGCTCGCGCTGAGTACGAGAGCTATTTGAAGATTCTGCCGCATGGGCCGCAGGCGGACGAAGCGCAGAAGGCGATCGACCGACTAAAGGCACGGACGGCGGGAAGCAAACTGCAGTAAGCGAGACCGCTTCATGCCGAGGAACGGGCGGAGCGGAGATCTGCCGCGGACTTTCGCTTTGAGGAGTTGCGCTGCTTAGGGGTGGCGCGCTTCGGACTGAAATCATCTTCGCTGTGACTGACTTTGCTCTCTTCGGCTTCTCCCAAGATCAGGTGCGCGGGCCACTTCGGGCCAGAGTAGACCTTGCTCTTCGAGCGGGCGGCGTCCGCGATGATGGCTTCGACCGCGTCCAGGCAGGAGTGGAACATTTGTACGCGCAGGGGACCTGAAACCCGCCCGCGGATCATCAGCATTGCAGTGCCGTGCAGCAATGACCACAGCGAGAGCATAAGGCGGGTGTATTGGCGAGGAGTGCCGCCCAGTCGCCGCGCCAGATTCAGGCGCAAGAGATTGAAGGTTGGCCAGGGCTCGTGCAAGGACGGGGGTTGGGCGAATCCGTCGAAGAGGACCTCATAAGCATGGGGATGCTGCAGGGCAAACTCAAGATAGGAGTGGCAGGCCTGCGGCAGGGTACGGGTGGGATTCACGGCGGCGAAGAGTTCGGAGCGCGTCTGGTGGCGCACGGAGCGGAGAATGGCCTCGCGGTCGTGGTAACGCCCGTAGACCGTAGGAGTGGTGGTGCCGGCCGCCTTGGCGACGCCGCGCATGGTGAGGGCTCTTTCGCCGCCTCGTGCCCACAGCCGGCATGCGGCATCCAGGATGCGCTGTTCGAGTTGGGGATCTGCTTGTCTGGGCAACGGCCCCTCCGTAGGTCAAGGATCTATTGCAGGGCCCAATAACTTGAACAATGTTCAACTAACAATGTACAATACACGTATTCCAGCAAAAGAGTTTATCCGCAGGCTGCGGCCTGCCGGAGCCACGGAACGTTTGTTGCAGCCTTCCCCCCAAGGAAAAAGTGGCTTCGGCGGGCACGCGCCGATCCAGGAAAACATTGCAAACCGAGGAGTAGTAGATGTCAAACGATGAATTCAGGAGGCAGACGGGAATCGCCCGCCTGGCGTCCGACCTTCGCACCGCGAAAATAGAACTGTTGAGCGCGCAATGCGCCACCGACCGCCTTCGCCTGCAGTATTCGGTTGAAGACATTGTTTCTTTTGGAGAACGCCAGGCGTTAAAGGGTGCCATTGCCTCCGCTGGCGCTCTGTGCCGTTTTTTTTCCTCCCTCGAGGACCAACTAAAGCAAGCTGAGCAGCGGGAGTAGATGCCCACCGTTGTTTTGACCTTCTTCCCGTAACCATTCCCAGGGCTACGATCTAGCTTATTTCTCCACGCGGAGAAATTCAGCGGTCGAGGCGTCCACGGCAACTGTCAGCTTGGCGGTTTCGCGAGAAACTCCGTAGATGACGTGCCAAGTCAGTTGGTTGGTGTTGTGGTTCCAGTCGCAGACATAGATCACGGGAGTGGTGGGATCTTTTTCCAGCACCTTGTCCCCGCCGTGTTTTTGGGCCTCGGCAAAGGCCTGGTCGGAGTCCACCTTGAGGAAAGCGACGTCAAAGATTTGGGTGGACGCGTTGCCGGGGTTATAAACGTCTTCGTTACCGGGCGACACTCCGCGGGAGGGTGCGTCGGGCGCATTGCTGCCGGACCAGAAAAAGGGTTTAACTCCGTGTTGGGTGGCGGAAGCGAAGCTGGCTCGCCATATCGCTGACTTTCCATCCAGGCCGTTGCCGTCGGTCGAGGGGGTAGACTCGATGCGGAAGGGTTTCACGTCAGCGGCGTAGTTACGAGCCGCGATAAAGACCTTCTGAAAAGCCGCACGTCCGGTGAGCAACTCTGGAGGTTTGGGTTCTGGCTGGGACTGCGGCGGTTTGGGGGTATTGGAGTCGCAGGCCACCAGCAGAGCGAGCATCACGAGGGAAGCGGCCGCCAGAGTCCGGGCGATTACGGAGCCCTGATCGCGGCGAATCATCCGGCGGGTTCTATCTCCGATGACATCGGCGACAATGGTGGTTTGTGGATGGACGAGGTCCCGCAGTTTCACTAGCAACCTTCCTGTTATAACGGGGATGAGTTAATGGTTGCGCAACATTCTACCTGATGCGGGAGGAAACGCGAGAACCTGCCATGGATTCCCTGCTTGAAGAGTTAAAGAGAGTTCTGGAGTCAGCGGTCGAAGGCCTGTCGAGCGAGCAAATGAGCTGGCACCCGGCGGAGAAGTGGTGTGCGGCGGAAGTGCTCGAACATCTATACCTGACCTACACGGGAACGATCAGGGGATTCGAGAAAGTGCGGGATGGCGGCAAACCGCTGGCCATGCGAGCGTCAATCCGGCAGCGCTCGCGAACTCTTGTGGTGGTGGGATTCGGCTATCTGCCTTCAGGGAGGAAAGCGCCGAAGCCAACTGTTCCGCGAGGGTTGCCGCCGGAGAAGGTACGAGCCGAGGTTGGGCTGAAGATTGCGGCGATGGACGAGATCATCGCCGAGTGCGAAGCCCGCCTCGGACGAGGTGCCAAGCTACTCGATCATCCGATATTGGGTCCGTTGACGGGCGCGCAGTGGAGAAAGTTTCATCTGGTGCACGGGCGGCACCACGCCCAGCAGATTCGCCAGCTGCGGGCAGGGCTAAAGGAATGAACCGAGCCTGACCGCAAGCTGGAGCGCGTTTTCTGGGAGCCCCTACTCCCGCATGGCGGCGGGAACGCCGGCTTTGCGGGCTTCTTCCTGCATATCGTCGAGTCTCTGCTTGGCGTCATCAACGGCTTTTTGCTTGTCGGCGATCTTCTGCTTGTAATCCGCATCCTCTTTGTCCCACTGCGTGGCATTGCGCATGCGGTTGCCCACGTCGGCGTACATCGCGGCGGCACGAAGCTGGTATTCCTTTTGCAGCACGTCGAGTTCGCGCGAGGCGAGGTCGATGGAGTTCTTCTGGGCCGACAGCCTGTCCTGCCAACTTTTCCAGGCAGCTTGTTTCTTGGCGTCGTCATCCTGGGGAGTGGCGGGTTTGGCTCCGGCGGCGTCCTTGTTGTCGGCAGGAGCGGCGGCTGATTTCTCAGCGGGCGCCGCGGAGGTGTTGTCGGCGGCATCTGCGATCACGGGCG